>NZ_LOHE01000070.1 GCF_001559865.1 Abyssisolibacter fermentans | reverse complement strand
TTCAATAGGCTTCCATGATGACATAATACTAGCAAGATGGGTTAGAACCTTTATAGGAAACACAGAAAACTTACCATCAACAGTAGATAAACAAAGAGTAAAAAAATCAGTACAGCATTGGTATGGAGAATACTATCTTCCAAACGACGTATATGCATGTGAGCCAAAATTTGATGTAATAGAATATGCAAGAACACACAATGGAATAGATTTCAAAGAAGACTTTTGGCTGAGAAAGGGATTTATAATAGTGAACTTTGATATAAGAACAGTAAAAAATAAAGATTTTGAAAACCCAGTACTAAGCTACAGAGATACACCAAATTGTAACATGTGGCAGATAGAAGGAAATAGTACAGTAAAAGACGGATTCGATTTAAAAGCACCAGAAAATACCATAGAATTCAAACTTGAATTCGGTGACATAGTATTCTACAGAGCAGACGAAAAAGCATCAGATGACTACGAGGTAATGGGAACTCATTAAATATTAACATTTAAAAAATCAAATGAAATGTCGTCGATTCCAATAATGAAAAAATAATGGGTCGGCGACATAAGGTATATGAGGAATAGATTTTAATAATGATAGAAACAACAACCTGATTTTGACAAAAACTATAGATTGTGCTAAAATTATAATGTTGTAAATTATATAAATGAATCAAAACATTGATAAATAAATATCATAAATTAATATAATTAAATAAAATTATTATTATCTAAATATTCGAATATAAATTTTTAATACTTCTTAAAACGATTATTTGTGTAAATATCACGATTTAAAAGAATTAAAAAGAAAATTAAAATTCAAAATGTCCGGATGTATAAAAAAAACAAAACTGATACAAGTATTGAAAAATCAACGATTATAAGCAAAATTAAACTGATTGACAAAAAAATATCAGTCGTACGGACGAAAATTGAACAAATGTGATTATTAGTAGTGTTAGAAGTAATTGGACACTATTACAAATGTGCATTTTTCAGTAGTTTAACCTTAACATTGGATGTATTGAAATGGAGCTACGATAGGAGCTACGATAGGTGAAGAACGTTTAACCTTAACATTGGATGTATTGAAATATAAGTATGTGGTGATACTTTATTGATGACTAAAGCGTTTAACCTTAACATTGGATGTATTGAAATTTTCAACTTGGAGCATCACCAAGGGTCACTAAATTGTTTAACCTTAACATTGGATGTATTGAAATTCGAATACAACAATTACTTGCGTTCCAAGCGGAATAGTTTAACCTTAACATTGGATGTATTGAAATTCATTTTTTATCATCGTGCTGTCTAATTGTATTAGCGTTTAACCTTAACATTGGATGTATTGAAATCGTCATTGTTATTCACAATAATAGTCTTGATTTCCTGTTTAACCTTAACATTGGATGTATTGAAATCATATAACATTTTAATACCTCCTTATTACTTTATGTTTAACCTTAACATTGGATGTATTGAAATTTTGTTTTTGGTGGTATAGATGGATACTCAGCGGTAGTTTAACCTTAACATTGGATGTATTGAAATATATCATTTCTTTGCTTTTGTGCTTAACTTCTATATGTTTAACCTTAACATTGGATGTATTGAAATGAACATAATTGTCTCAATTTTTCAACTAAACTCATTAGTTTAACCTTAACATTGGATGTATTGAAATTGCAATATTACTTTGTTTTCAATAATGTTATTATCTGTTTAACCTTAACATTGGATGTATTGAAATTTTTAAAATTCCTCCTCCCAGCCATCACATTCCGGGTTTAACCTTAACATTGGATGTATTGAAATATAGGAATATAACTTAAAAAGCTTTTATCTTTATTTGTTTAACCTTAACATTGGATGTATTGAAATGCGAACGGGGATTTGTGGTGCTATGAAGTGGACTAGTTTAACCTTAACATTGGATGTATTGAAATAATTTTTGTTTATCTTTTTTACCTAAATTAATCCGAGTTTAACCTTAACATTGGATGTATTGAAATATAATATCAGCATAGATGTTCCTGATTGGGTGCCGGTTTAACCTTAACATTGGATGTATTGAAATCTACATTACAACGAGGAATTGCAAAGGCAAATAAAAGTTTAACCTTAACATTGGATGTATTGAAATCGATATATGAAACACGTAATAAAAGAATTCATGATGTTTAACCTTAACATTGGATGTATTGAAATCCTGTCAGAAACGACGTAAAAGTATCTATTTGTTCGTTTAACCTTAACATTGGATGTATTGAAATTTAGTAAATCTAAAAAATTGTTTTGGGGTAATGATGTTTAACCTTAACATTGGATGTATTGAAATATTAAAACGTTCTTTTGGAACTGTTTTTACTGTTGTGTTTAACCTTAACATTGGATGTATTGAAATAAGGTAAATCAAGCATTAGCACAATTACAATTTTGTTTAACCTTAACATTGGATGTATTGAAATTATGCAGATTCACAATAATCTAATACTTCATATTCTGTTTAACCTTAACATTGGATGTATTGAAATAAGAATAGTACAATTGAAAAAATAGAGGAGATTAGTTTAACCTTAACATTGGATGTATTGAAATTTTGTCTAGGTGTAATATACATATCTGTTTCTAAGTTTAACCTTAACATTGGATAATTGGTTTTTAAAGGCTTATCCATATTTAAATAAGTAAGTTTAACCTTAACATTGGATGTATTGAAATTAAAGACATTGAAGAATATGGAACTAACTTTCCAAGGTTTAACCTTAACATTGGATGTATTGAAATAGGATATGACAACAGCAGTAAACAAGTTAACTATGTTTAACCTTAACATTGGATGTATTGAAATTGGAAAAAATCACATATTGTTTTATAGTTCTTGTAAGTTTAACCTGAACATTGGATGTATTAAATTGATGGCATACATTTAAGTATGCTTTTTTGTATGCTAAGAAGCTACTTTTGTAATAAGAGTTCAAAAAGATTGTTAAATAGTTAGGTAAGCCTTTGTGAGTGCGAAGTTATTACATGATTGTGATTCATTACTAAATGGAAAGGGCAAGTATCTGAGAATTGTTGCTGGTTCAGACAACAGGCAGTTCTTATTTATAGTGTAAAAGCGATGATAAGACTGCCTGTTGAATTCACCCTACAAAGAAACCTCAGATACTTGCCTAGTTAGTATTTTGGTTGTAGTAGTTATTGTAGCAGGTATTTAGGGTCTGCTTATTGTTTTTTTAGTTAAAAACAAATCCTGAATCAAAAAGTAATAAGTCCACCTCACTTACAAAGGATGGCAACAATATCAAATATATAGAAGCCTATATTAACGTGATGTAAACTATTTTGTTTAATGTCATGATTTTTAAGAAAACAAATTATCAAATATCTTCTTAATATTTACCTTTTCTATGAATTCCTTAGTTTCATCAAAAGAATTATCAAACCAATCTGTATACTGTACTTCCTTTTCTATTCCATTAATCACACGAGTTCCTTTTCTATATCTATCTACTATTATGATATAATTGTCAACATCAGTTGATAATATTCCAGCTGTTTCTACAATGTGTTTTTTACCGTTTGCTTTATGATATACTATTGAATATTTGCTTACAGACGATTCAACTTTTTCAAAATAATTTTCTGGTATATCAATTTTTTTATCTTTGTATTTAGTTTTTAGCATTTTAATAAGCGCTTCTTTATCGTGAGGCTGACAATAATCTTCAACAGATTCGACTTTATCTTCGGGATAAAGTTTTGTAATGTCTAGCTTTAAAAATTTGCCTTCTGTATCATTTTTATAAGTTAATTCAAAATTATGAATGTTGGCAGTACTAAAATCTTCAAAAGTATATATTTTATCAACTTTACCCTGTATTGACTCAGGAAAATCATGACACGATAATGTAATACTATCAAATATATAGTTATCGATTTTATTTGGAATTGTGGAACTTGTAAAAACTTCTTTAAAATCTGATATATTGTTATAAGTTATTTCATCACGTGTAATTTCTGTGGGGAGTTTGTCATTATCAAGCATGACAAATTTGTATTGATTAATATTTAAATCTTTACCTAATTCAAATTTTTTATCTATAAAATCACGATCTATCTTAGTATCTTCTATAGTCTCATCTACTTTACATGAAATGGTATTATCAAAAGCATATGTCTTATTGCTGTTTTTAGTTATAAAAGTAAATATATGCTCAGAAAAGTTTTCAATGCTATCTATGTTTAGCTTGTCAATTGTATCTCGTTTTGTGTGCAGAATACCACTTGGAAATTCTGTTGATATACCTATGGCACATATGCTGTTACTACTAAAACTATCTTGATCAGATTCAAATTGACTAACGCTACAGGTGTAATTTTTATTTTCAAGACAAGCTGTAATATCAGTGACAAGTTCGCTATCTTTATTTTGACTGGACATAATGACTTTATCAGAGGTACCTATACAATCAAAATTTATATTATATATATTTTCATATGTATTTGATTTTAAGAGTTGTTTTACAAATGCTTTGCTTCCGTGTCTTCCGCTTTCTTCACCATTAAATGAGCAAAAAATTATATCTTGATCAAGAGTGTTCTCTGATGAATATTCCTTTAATTTTTGAGCTAAGTTTAATAATACAGACATTCCTGAGCTGTTGTCTAAAGCACCTCTGTAGATGTCTTTACCTGATTTACCAACATGGTCAAAGTGAGCTGATAATATTATGGCATTTTTATTATTTTCACCTGAAATCTTTGCTATTACATTATTAGCTGTTATGTTTTTAGCAGGTAGATTAAATTTTAGTGAAATTTCACAGTTGTCATTAGTATTGATATAGTCATAGAGATTTTCACTAATCTGTATAATAGGTGCTTTGTCAGATATTCTTATGTTTTTCATAAAACTATCTTTCCTATAGAATATTCCCCTTGTATTATAGCAGTATTCAGGCTTTAAACTCTTTCTATCATCAAGTAATAGAAAGCAGTCCTGCTTTGGAGTTTTACTTATCTTGTGAGTTATATCCAGTTTTTCTGTGAAGTAATTAGGCATAAAGTCAATTCCGTATTTGAATTTTTTGACTTTGCCATCTGATGTTTTTATATTCAACTCGATTTCCGAGTTATTAAAGTCGTGAAATTTATGTTGATATGGATGTAAGTAAGAAATAGTTATTAAAGATTCAAGTTTTAAGTTTTTGAAGTATGATTCAATAAAAGCTTGTGCATTTTCATTGCCAAGTGTTCCTGTCAGCCTTCCATTACATTCGTCACTTGTTAAATATTCATTTATTTTTTTTACATCAGAGTTACTGCCATTTGATACAAATATAAACATTAGTAGAATTATTATTATTACAGCAGTAATGCTAATATTAAATTTATTTTTGTTCATGATTTCCTCCTTAATCTCCTATGTTTGTAACATAGGGGATTGAAAATTTATTAGTGACTTACTTAGCTAATAATTATTATAGATTTACTATTTATGGGTGAAGTGGAGTTTGTCCACAGTGCATCTATTATAATTTACTCCTTAAATCTTACAAGAATTATTTTGTAAATAATACACTAAATACCTCCTACAGACAACAATTATACAACCAATAAAAGGAAAAGTAAACAAAAAATAAAAATATCACAAATGATTTATAAAATAACAAAAATAATATAAAATAAAAAAAATATACAAAACAAAAATATTTTGAAAGGAGCAAAATCTTACTTGTAAATAAATTAGCAAAATGATAAACTTTAAATGTGGCTTTGTATGCATAAGTCTCAAATATAAATGCTTAAAGACAAAGCTCTTTTTATGCAAAAAATGTTTATAAATTATTCATTATTATTGAATTTAGTGTTAAAATATATAATGTGATATTTTTCAAATAAACATTAATACTTAGGAGGAAAAAGACGATGAAGAGCAGAAATAGAAATACAGGAGTTCTTATTATTTTACTTATAGTAGGATTAATAATAGGTGGAGTAATAGGAGATTTTTTCAGCGATAAAATTGAAATTCTTGGACGAAATTATTCTGTTGGTCTTAAAACTCCTTTAGTTTTAGACTTAAAAGTTATTAAATTAACATTTGGAATGTTAGTAAGTATAAATTTAGCTAGCATAATAGGTATTGTTATAGCTATTTTAGTATATAGAAAGTTGTAGGTGATAGAGTGAAAAAATTGATTCTAGCTTCAGCTTCACCAAGGCGATTTGAATTACTTTCTAAATATGATTTTGAATTAGAGGTTGTTACCAGTGATATTACTGAAAAAATTAATGGTAATGAACAACCTCAAATTGTTGCTATGTCTTTAGCTTTACAAAAAGCACTAGATGTGTCAAATAAAGTTACGGACTCAGATATTATTATTGCAGCTGATACAATAGTGTATAATGGTCAGATATTAGGGAAACCTAAAAATAAAGAACATGCTTATGAGATGTTGAAAAGTCTTTCTGGTAAAGAGCATAGTGTTTTCACTGGGATTGCTGTTTTACAAAAAGGTACTGTTTTGAAGATTGTAGACTATCAGAAAACTATAGTAGAATTTAAAAATCTTAGTGATAGGACAATAGAAAATTATTTAAATAAAAGAGAATATATTGATAAAGCTGGAAGTTACGCAATACAAGGATTAAGCGCTGCTTTTATTAAAAATATAAATGGTTCTTATTCTAACGTTGTTGGATTACCTATCTCTAAACTGGATGATATTTTAAGGCAGTATTTTGATTTTGAATTATTAAATGCATACTAATTATTTATAGAAATTTAAATATTATGAGCAGGGAACTAAAATCGATTTGAAATAATCAAGGTCAAAATAATATTCGACATATGACATATGACAAAAGACATAAACTAATATGATGCATAATAAATTTATTTTGTATTAAAGGTAAGGGTTTGTTTATGAGTGAAAATGTAAAATATGCGATTAAGGATTTACCTATTGATGAAAGACCGAGAGAAAAATTATATAAATATGGATGTCATACTTTATCTAATTCAGAGCTTATTGCAATCATAATCAGGACAGGAAGCAAGAAAAAATCTGCCTTGGATTTAGCGCAAGGCATTTTGGCACTAGACAAAATAGGACTAGCTTTTTTAAATGATTGCTCATTACAAGAATTGATGACTATTGAAGGAATAGGAAAATGTAAAGCTGCTCAGATATTAGCATCTGTTGAATTAGGTAAGAGAACAGTTTCTTGTTCTAGTACTTACAAATATAAAATATGTTCACCTGATGATGTGTCGAATCTTTTAATGGAAAATATGAGACATCTTAAAAAAGAACATTTTAGAGTTTTACTTTTAGATACGAAAAATCAAATAATAAGCATGGAAAATATATCAATTGGAGATTTAAACTCATCAATAGTTCATCCTAGGGAAGTTTTTAAGATGGCTATAAAAAAAAGTAGTGCTTCAATGATACTAGTTCATAATCATCCAAGTGGTGATCCTAAACCAAGTAAGGAAGATGTAAGTATTACTAATAGGTTGATAGAATGTGGAAAGATTTTGGGTATAAATGTATTAGACCATGTAATAATAGGAAATGGAAGATATATCAGTTTTAAAGAAAAAGGTTTATTATAGGATAAGCATAAGGAGGAGCAGTAAAATAATGGGATTATTCAATTTTTTTTCAAAAGATATGGGAATAGATTTAGGAACAGCTAATACACTTGTTTATGTAAAAGGTAAGGGTATAGTAGTAAGAGAGCCTTCAGTTGTTGCTGTTAAGACTAAAACAAATGATGTATTGGCAGTTGGTTCTGAAGCTAAAAAAATGATAGGTAGAACACCTGGGAACATTGTTGCTATTAGACCTATGAAAGATGGAGTAATAGCAGATTTTGACATCACCCAGAATATGATAAAACATTTTATTAAAAAGGCTACACAAAAGAGTTCTTTTGTTCAGCCAAGAGTAGTTGTATGTGTTCCATCAGGAGTTACTGAAGTTGAAAAAAGAGCAGTAGAGGAAGCAGCACATCAAGCTGGTGCAAGGGAAGCTTATTTGATAGAAGAACCAATGGCAGCAGCTATTGGAGCAAACCTACCAGTTCAAGAACCTACTGGAAGTATGGTTGTTGATATAGGTGGAGGTACAACTGAAGTTGCAATTATATCTTTAGGCGGTATAGTAACTAGTAAATCAATCAGAGTTGGTGGAGATGAACTGGATGAATCAATCATACAGTTTATTAAAAAGAATTATAATTTAATGATTGGTGAAAGAACTGCTGAAGAAATTAAAACTAAAATAGGTTCAGCATTAATTAGCAAATCTAAACTAGAAAAGTTTGACCCAGAGGGCAAGCTAGTGTTATCCAGAAAAGATTCAATGAGTATTAGAGGTAGAGATTTAATATCAGGATTACCAAAAACTATGGATATTACATCTAAAGAGATTTATGAAGCTTTAAAAGAGCCAGTATCAAGTATAATTGAAGCTGTAAAATATACTCTTGAAAAAACGCCTCCTGAACTAGCAGCTGATGTTATGGAAATTGGTATAATGCTTACAGGTGGTGGAGCATTATTGAATGGATTAGATAAGCTTATTAGCAAAGAAACAGGGATGCCTGTAAATATAGCAGAAACTCCGTTAGATTGTGTAGTTTTAGGAACTGGTAAAGCAGTTGAGGATATTGATATGCTAAAAAAGGTGTCTACTAACACTAGAAGAAGCTAGGTTGGTGATTAATAATGAAGATTTTTAAAAAATATAAAAATAGAATGATAGTAGCAAGTGTTGCTATCATTCTCATTATTATTATAATAATAACATCTCAAGAAAAATACCAAAGTACTTCAATTGAAAGTTTTACAGGAAAGATAATAACTCCAATTCAAGGATTCCTATATAATACCAGTCAATCTATAGCTAATACATTTAGTTCTATAGCTAATTTCTCTCAAACAAAACAAGAAAATATTCAGTTAAAGTTAAAGGTTGCTAAGCTTGAAGAAGAAAATAGAGTTATGAGTGATATTATTAGTAGAATGGATGCGTTAAAAAATGAATTAGAATTAATACAACAAGGCAACTTTGAGTATATAAATGCACGTGTTGTAAGCAAAGACCCGGGAAATTGGTTTAACAGATTTGTTGTTAATAAAGGTTCTAAGGATGGAGTAAAAAAAGGTGATGCAGTAATTTATGGAGTTAGATTAGATGGTGATATAATAGAAGCTGGCTTGGTTGGAAGAGTTGTTGAGGTTGAAGAAACTTGGTCAAAGGTTTTAGCTGTTATAGATAAAGGAAGTAATGTTAGTTTTAAAGTTATTAGAACTCAAGATAATGGTATAGTATCAGGGAATTTAGATCAAAAGTTAAATGGAATACTTTTTGATGCAAAATCTGATATTGTAATTGGAGACAAGCTAATTACATCTGGTATGGGAAAAGTATATGTTCCGGGATTATATATAGGTGAAATATCAGAGGTATATAAAAATAGTGAAGATTTAATAAAACGAATAGAAGTTAAGTCGACTATTGATTTCAAGAATATTAATGAAGTTATGATAGTAACTCAGAAGTCAAGGGGGCAGTAATTTTGAGAGGTTTAGTTATTGGAACAATTGTTTTGTTTTCATTTCTATTACAATCAACTGTTTTGCAATATTTTGCAATTTTCGGCATTGTTCCAAATTTGTGTTTAGTAATAATAATATGTTTTGCTTTACTTAAAGGAAGTAAGACAGGTGCTACAATTGGTATTGTTTTGGGATTTTTATATGACATTATTTTTGGGAGTGCATTAGGAGTATTTGCTCTTATATACTTTTTAATAGGTTATGGTAGTGGTATGTTTAACAAAAAGGTATTTACAAGTACTATGTTAACACCATTTATATTTACAATAATCGCCACTATACTTTGCAATTTATGTCAAACACTATTTTTTTATTTAAATAATTATGATATGAATTATCTCGAAATATTTAAAAGTATGTTTATACTTGAATCACTTTATAATTCTATATTAAGTATTTTTATATTTAGAACAATAACCAAACTTATAAAAACTCCTAAATTAAGATTTATAGGAAAGCAAAGGAGTTGATTTAATTGAAATTAATTGCTAAATTTAAAAATAGATATACTATTTTAATTAGCTTTATATTCATAGCTTTTATTGCTATGTTTTTAAAATTGGCTAATTTAACTCTTGTTCAAGGTGAAGAATATAAGGAAAAAGCTGATTCGATGAGAGTTCAAGAATTGCCTATTAGACCTGCTAGAGGTGAAATTAGAGATAGATATGGTAGATTATTAGCAGGAAACAAGCCAACATTTACAGTTCAAATAATTAAGGACCAAGTTGATAAAAAACAAAGGAACAAAACTGCATTAAATTTGCTGAGAATATTAGATGATGAAGGAGAACAATATGTTAATGAATTTCCTATTGTTCTTAATGTTATAACATATGCTGAGCCAAATTTTGATGATAATGATATCTATGAAGAAATTGCTGATATTATTATTCAGAATAATTTACTGGGAGAATTGCTAAACAAATATAAAAAAAATGTAAACAGCGATGGTGAACATATTTTTTATGCTGCAAAAAGGGCAATACTAGAAATAGAAGAAAAAAATGAAGAAGCACCATTAATCTGTTATTTAGATGATTTTAATAATGTAAAAATAGAATTTGATAGCGACAAAAACATAGGTGAATGGAAAAAAAGTCATAATATACCCAATAATCTTAATGCTAAAGAATCTATTGTCTATTTCTTGAAAAATAATGAGAAAAAAGTTAGATATATGATTAAGCATCCTATTATGTCCGAGATGGTTTATGAATTACTCATGCAAAATGGACTTGATACAAACTATGTATTTAATGACTTTCAATTAACTTATGATAATGAGTACAAAGATATTAAAAAAGGTCTTATGAAACAATTTTCGGGGATAACTATGAATACCACTGCAGTATCAGATTTTGTTTATATTGCTATTGAATCTGGTGTTATGAAAAATATTTTAGGTAGAGTAGTAATAGGTAGTGAAAAAAATAGTGAATTTATACCTGCAAAGCTGTTATTTGATTTATTGAATCAAAACAGTACTAATATACCTATCATGTATGAAATTGAAAATGATAAAGTGGTGTTTAAATATACCAATAATAACGATAAGATTACTTTTTTATCTAAATACGGTTTTGAAAGTGAAATGGAACCAATAGATGCTTTGATATATTTAGCACTTAAAACTCAATATATTGTAGAAAATGATAAGACTGATGTTTTTACAAGAACTTCATGCATGGAGAGTTTTGTAACGAATGATTCTATAAAATATCTTTTACAAAAGGAAATTTTAAATAAAGGGATAAATCCTAAGATATCAATAGCAAAATGGGATTATGTGCCTTTAATAAATAAAGCTCAATGGCTTGAACAATATAAATCAATAGGTATAAATAGAAATTCCAGTGAAAAGGAAGTTTTTGAAAAATTAAGAGAAAAATATGATATAAATGAAGATTTAAGTGACTATGAAGCAAGATATATTATGTCAATAATTCAGCAGTTAAACAGAAAAGTTTATACTGCATATCAACCTGTTAATATTGCAAATGGTATAAAAGATTCTACATTTGCCAGAATAATGGAAAATAATTTTGAATTACCTGGGGTAAAAGTATCTATTGATCCTACAAGATATTATCCTATGGGAAAAACAGCAGCTCATTTATTAGGCTATCTAGGTAAAATAGCTCAAACTTCAGAAATAGAAAAATATATTAATGAACTAAAATATTTTCCTGATGATATAATTGGCAAGACAGGTATAGAACAAAAATATGAACAATTATTTAAAGGTGAAAATGGGTACAAAAAGGTTGAAGTTGATGTAGGAGGAAATACTCTTAAAGTACTTGAGGAGAAGGAAGCAGTTCCTGGTAATAATTTATTTTTGACTATTGATGCCAAGCTTCAAAAAGTTACTGAAGCTTCTTTAAAACAAGCATTAGAGCAAATACAGATAGCAGGAGAATATAAAAGTAAATGGGGAAATTATAATTATAAACCAGAAAAAAAAGATGGTAGGAAGCTTGTAAACGCTACATCTGGAGCAGTAGTAGCAATAGATGTAAAAACAGGTGAAGTATTAGCTTTAGCAAATTATCCGTCATATGACCCTAATTTATTTGTAACAGGTATTTCATATGAGGATTGGGAAAGCTTAAAACCAGAAAATGAAGAGGATCCATTAGCACCAAGACCTTTATATAATATAGCTTTACAAACAGCTATACAACCTGGTTCTGTTTTTAAAATGATAACAGGTTTAGCTGTATTAGAAAAAGGTATGGATCCATATAAAAAAATTAATGCATTAGGTTATGTAGAGCTTGGTAATCAACCATTTGGCTGTTGGATATGGAATTCATCTAGACGTACTCATGGTCCTACGGACTTATTTAAAGCTATTAAAGATTCATGTAACTATTATTTCTATACGCTCGCGGCAGGGAAAAACCTTAGAACGAATAAAAATATTGGTACCAAAATAGAAATAGAAGATATTTTAGATGTTGCAACGCAATTTGGTTTAAATGACAAAACAGGTATTGAGATTGATATTCCAGCTGAAAGAAATGTCGGTGTACCAGATCCTTTTACAAAAATCAACATGACAAAGAGAGCGTTAAGAAGATATTTAAAAAACAATTTAAAATATTACAAAAAAGATGATATTGTAATAGATGATATGCGTTATGTTGAAATAATAGAAGAAATTGTAAGCTGGGTTGATAGTGAATATCTACTGACTAGAGGAGAAGTTTATTCAAGGCTAAACAATTTTGGATTTATACCCGATAAGAAGGTTGAAGGTATAAAAATAAACTTAGTAGATATGGTAAAACACACATATTTAAATCAATCTTCATGGAAGTTAGCAGATACATTTAATATAGCTATTGGGCAAGGTCAAAACTCATATACACCTATTCAGATTGCAAATTATATTGCTACTCTTGCTAATGGAGGGTATAAGCATGATGTTAGTGTAGTAAAAAGAATAGAAGATATTAACGGAGAAGAAATTTCTAAAGATGAAAAAACAGCTAAAAAGGTTGAATTAAAAGATGATAGATATTTAGATTATGTGAAAAAAGGTATGAATATGGCTGCTACTGAGGGTACTGCTAGATCTATATTTAGGAACTTTCCAGTACAAGTAGGAGTAAAAACAGGTACAGCAGAAAAAGATGGTGTTAACCCTGCTACTGGTAAAAAATATGATGATTATTCATGGTTTGTTGCCTTTGCTCCGTATGATGATCCTCAGATAGCTGTAGCTACAGTTATTTTTCAAGGAGGTCACGGGGGATTTTCTGGTCCAGTTGCTAAAGATATAATTGCACAATATTTAGGATTAAATAATAAAGAAGATAGTATAAGCTTGAGAACAAGACTAGCTGAATAATTGTTCGGTTAGTCTTTTATATAGTACTTGTATCTTGATTATATTTGTTATTTTAGAAAAATTTCTTAAAATTTAAAAATGATGACTATTTATAAAAAACAAGACATATGAAATGTAAATAAATAAATGTAAATGTATTTTTAACAGTAGCGTTACAGACTAGTTATTTATACCTAAAGATTACTTTTTTAGTAGCTTTAGAAGGAATTAATTCTTGATATGAAGAATACATTACATATGCAGATGAGCTTATTGGAGGAGAAAAATGAGTCTAGTTATATTTAAAGGAAATAAAGATGGTCTAAGTATATATATAAAAGATGGAGATTTTAATGAAATAATAAAAGAGCTTGATATAAAGCTAGACAGTGCAAAAAATTTTTTTAATGGAGGCAAGGTTACTAACTTTATTGGAAGAAAGCTAACTGATAAAGAGAAAGAAACAATAGAATATATAGTAACTAAAAAACATGGCATTGATATAGATTTATCTGTTGAAAAAAAAGAGATAAATAAAAGTTTATTTCATAAAAACATTGATGAAGGTATGACTAAATTTGTTCGGACAACCATAAGGTCTGGACAAACAATAAAATATAATGGGAACTTGGTAATATTAGGTGATGTTAATTCAGGTTCTGTGGTTATTGCTGGTGGGAATATAATTATTTTAGGAGCTCTCAGAGGAATTGCTCATGCTGGTTGTAAAGGAAATAGAGGTGCAATAATTGCTTGTAATAATTTGCAATCATCACAATTAAGAATCGCTGATATTATAGCTAGAAGCCCCGATAATCAAAATAAGAAAATTAAATGGTCTGCTGTAGCAAGTATAAAAGAAGATATTGTAGTAATAGAGCCGTGTTTACAGAAAAATTTATTATTATAGGAGGTAAATTACGTGGGAGAAGCAATAGTAATAACATCAGGTAAGGGTGGAGTTGGAAAAACGACTACTACCGCTAACATAGGTACTGGGCTTTCGATATTTGATAAAAAGGTAGTAGTAGTAGATGCTGATATTGGACTAAGAAATTTAGATGTTGTAATGGGGCTTGAGAATAGAATTGTTTATAATATAGTTGATGTTGTGGAAAAAAATTGTAGATTAAGGCAAGCTCTGATAAGAGATAAAAGACATGAGGGATTATTTCTATTACCAGCTGCTCAAACAAAGGACAAGACGGCAATTTCACCAGAGCAGATGCAAATTTTAGTAGATGAACTAAAAGAAATGTTTGATTTTGTTATAATTGATTGTCCGGCCGGCATTGAACAAGGATTTAAAAATGCTATAGCAGGTGCTGATAGAGCATTTATTGTTACTACACCAGAGATTTCAGCTGTAAGAGATGCTGATAGAATTATAGGATTACTAGAAGCAAAAGGTTTACATAATCCAAAGTTAATAGTGAATAGAATTAGACAAGAAATGGTTGCTCGTGGAGATATGATGAACATAGAAGATATGATAGATATACTAGCTATTGATTTAATTGGTATAGTTCCTGATGATGAAGCAATTGTTATATCTACAAATAAAGGAGAACCAGTAGTAACTGAGCAGAATGCATTGTCTGGTAGATCTTTCAGAAACATATCTAAGAGAATATTAGGTGAAGAAGTAGAATTTATAGACTTGGAAGTAAAAAGAGGAATGCTATATAAACTTAGAAAGAAAATATTTGGGAACTAAAGGAGGGATTTAAATGAGTTTTACAAGTATATTTAATAAAAGTAATAGTAATAGTAAAAATGTTGCAAAAGAAAGGTTAAGACTTGTATTAATTCATGACAGAACAAATATTTCTCCTAAATTTCTTGATATGTTAAAAGGAGATATAATTAAGGTTATTTCTGATTATATGGTAATAGATGAAGAAGGTTTAGATATACAAGTAACTAGAAGTAAAGGTTGCGAAGGAGAAATGACAACATCTGCTCTTATTGCTAACATACCAATTGTTAAAATGAAAGAGGGTTCAATAGAGTAGAAATATTTACTAGAGATTTTTTGAAATGAATTGTTATTCTAGTTTAGAAGATGGGGGTAATATATGAACATTGCACTAATAGCACATGACAAAAAAAAGAAAGATATGGTCAATTTCACAATAGCCTACAAGAAAATTTTAGAGAATCATAGCTTATTTACTACTGGAACGACTGGAAAAAGAATTATAGAAGCTACTAATTTAAAGCTTTATAGATTTTTATCAGGACCACTTGGAGGAGACCAGCAAATAGGCAGTAAAGTTGCGGAAAATAAAATGGATTTAATAATTTTTTTAAGAGATCCACTTACAGCACAGCCACATGAACCAGATATATTAGCTTTAATGAGATTGTGTGATGTGCATAATATACCTTTAGCAACAAACTTAGGAACAGCTGAAATACTAATAAAGGCTTTAGAAAGTGGTAATTTAAATTGGAGAAATATTATAGACTAAATAAAGGAAGGACGGTTTAATGTGAAACTGCTCCTTTTTTTTAAGCAAAGAAATCTACCGCTTAATTACTCATTGAATGATAGGAGTATCAATCTAAAACATAACAGATAATAAATATAAAGTAATAAAATAATAATTATTTAAATAAAGATATTATAAGAAATATACTTGGGATAGGACGGTGTATTATGAAAAGAAAAGGTGTTTTACCCTATAGAATGAAAAAAACTAAGAGAAATAATTATTATTACAATCGAAAAAACAAAAATTTTTATTTAAGTCAACTTAAAAAAATAATTGTATGTATCATTATTATTTTATGCATTATTGTACTAAAAAAGATTGATACAAGTAATACTCAAAGAGCGGTTGAACTTGTAGATAAAACAGTTAAATATGATTATGACTTTATAGAAAATAGTAAGTCAATAGTAGAATTTTTCAAAGGGCTGAAAGAAAAATCAAATAATAATATCAATGTTTTTAATTTGAATGAAGATAAGCTTGAAACAAATGTAGAAAAACCTATTGCAGGAAAGCTGTATAGAAATTTTGGCAGAATTGAAAAATCAAGTAATATAACAATAAATAATAGTGGTATTGATATTAAGCCATATGATGAAGAAGTCGTTGCTATAGACAATGGTATAGTTGAAGATATTGGATATGAAAAACTAAAGGGAAACTTTATAATAATTCATCATGAAAATATACAGAGTAAATATCAAGGGCTAGATAAAATATATGCTGAAATAGGTCAAAAAATTAAAAAAGGAGAGAAAATAGGAATTATAGGCAAAAAAGATAACAAGTATCTCCATTTTGAGATTTGGGAAAATGGTAAACCAATTGACCCATTAAAAAGATTATATAATAATTATTATTAAGGAATGGGTTAAGTATATATGCAAATATTTAAATTTAGAGATTTTTCGATTAATGTTAATCAAAGTGTTTTGTTATTAATATTTTTTCTTTTTTATTTTGAAATAAATGTTATAGCTATAATATTTACTATATTTATACACGAATTTTTTCATGGTATTGGTGCTATATTAATGAATACTAAAATAAGAAGGTTGAATATTTTTCTATTTGGTTGTGTTTTCAATTTTGATGAATTTATTGGATTAGACCCTAAGAAGGAAAGTTTAATTTGCATAATGGGTCCTTTAGGCAACATTTTATTTGTATTAACATTGAAACTTTGCGAAAAAATTTTTTTGGGAAATAACTTCATAAATCAATTAGTGAGTTACAATTTATATATGGCAGTTTTTAATTTATTACCAATGCTGCCACTAGATGGCGGTAGAGTGTTAAGAGCAATATTTACTTATTTTTTTGGTTTTAAATTAGGTACCAAAATAGTGCTATATATTACATATAGTTTAAGTGCTATCTTTATAATAATAAGTTTATATAGTTTTATTGTATTTAATAAAGGTATAATTGTAGTGTTTATTATGGCTTATATCGTAAAAATTGCACTTAAAGAAAAAGAAAGGACATCGTTTAATTTTATTAATGGACTAGCAAATAGAAAAAAGAACATAATGAAGAAGAAAGTATTAAAAGCTTATATTATTGTAAGTTTAGAGAATGTAAAGGTTAATAGAATTTTGAATAAATTATTACCTAGGAGATATCATATAATTATTATAATAAATAAATATGGTGAATTAGTTGGTTCTTTAAGTGAGGAAGAGTTAATAGAAGGGGTTTTCAAACATGGATTTGATGTTTTGTTGAAAGAATTAATATAACGCCCCATTTCCTTCATAGGAGTCACACTAAATTAAAATTTAGATTTTCTGCTTAAATATACAGCATATTATTGTGTATTATATAAATAATCAGGTATAATATTATTATTTTAGTAGTTTGTTTAGAGAAAAAATGTTAATATAATTAAGGTGAGGTTTTATTTAACTCATATTATTAATAATTTAATCAATGACAAGGTTAAAAAATAATAATCTATATACAAAAGTTAAGAATGTAGGTGATTGAATGATATTTAATGACAAATTGGAAAAAATCCTTATTAAGGTTGAAAAACCAGCTAGATATATTGGAAACGAAGTAAATAGTGTTGTTAAAGATGTAAATGATGTAGATATAAGGTTTGCATTTTGTTTTCCAGATGTATATGAGGTTGGAATGTCTCATTTAGGTATGCATATTTTATATAATATTTTAAACAATCAAGATTATGTTTATTGTGAAAGAGTTTTTGCTCCTTGGTTAGACATGGAAGAAGAAATGAAAAAAAATCATGTAGAATTGTTTTCGCTAGAGACAAAAAGCTCATTAAGAGAATTTGATTTTGTAGGTTTTACGTTACAATATGAAATGAGCTATACTAACATACTCAACATGCTTGATTTGGGAAATATTCCTTTGTTATCTACTCAAAGGAATGAAGAGCATCCTTTTGTTATAGCTGGCGGTCCATGTGCATATAATCCAGAACCTTTAGCAGGAATAATAGATTTTTTTGTCTTAGGAGAAGGCGAAGATTCTCTTGTAGAAATCATGGAATTATATAGGAAATTTAAAAAAGAAAATTCTTCAAGAGTTGATTTTCTTAAAATGGTTTCTAAAATTGAAGGTGTATATGTTCCATCTTTTTATGAAGTTGATTATAATGAAGATGGAACTATAAAGGAAATGAATCCAATAGTAAATGGGTGTCCAAAGACAATAAAAAAACGAATACAAAAAAATTTGGATCAAACATATTATCCAGACAAATTTATTGTTCCTTATATAGAAACAGTTCATGACAGGATTATGCTTGAAATATTTAGAGGATGTACTAGGGGATGTAGATTCTGTCAAGCTGGAATGATTTACAGACCAGTTCGAGAAAGAAAAACAGATACATTGGTAGCTTTAGCTAAAAAATTGGTAAAAACCACAGGACATGAAGAAATATCCTTATCTTCATTAAGTACAAGTGATTATTCAGATCTAGAAAATTTAGTAGTTACATTGATTGAAGAATTTAAGGACAAAAGAATAGGATTATCGTTACCATCATTAAGACTTGATTCGTTTTCAATGGAAATAATTGAAGAAATACAAAAAATAAGAAAAACTGGGCTAACTTTTGCGCCTGAAGCGGGTAGTCAAAGATTAAGAGATGTAATTAATAAAGGCATAAATGAAGAAGATTTGATTAGTTCTGTTAGTGATGCATTTAAACAAGGCTGGTCAACAGTTAAGCTATATTTTATGATTGGTCTTCCAACAGAGACAGATGAAGACGTCTTGGGTATAAAGGATTTATCGTATAAGGTTAAAGATTTATTTTTTTCTGTTCCAAAAGATAAATTAAAAGGCAATTTAAAAATAACAACCAGTGCTTCATGCTTTGTACCAAAACCATTTACTCCATTTCAATGGTATGGTCAAAATACTATTGAAGAATTTGACAGAAAGCAAAAAATGCTAAGAAAAGAAATAAGAGATAAAAAGATTAAATTTAATACACATGATGCAAGATTAAGTTTCTTAGAGGCGGTAATTGCCAGAGGAGATAGAAAAATATCAGAAGTTTTAATAAAAGCGTGGGAAAAAGGCTGTAAATTTGATGGATGGTCTGATCATTTTAAATTTGATAAATGGATGGAAGCTTTCGAGGAGACTAATATAGATCCTGAATTTTATGCAAATAGACAAAGAGATTATGATGAAGTACTACCTTGGGATTTTGTAGATATAGGAGTAAGCAAAAAGTATTTAATCAACGAAAATGAAAAAGCTAAAAAAGAAGAAATTACAAGAGATTGTAGAAAAGGATGTACTTCTTGTGGAATAAATAAGGCGTTTGATGGTGGTGTTTGTAATGAATGTGATTAGATCAAAATTCAGTAAAAGTGGACATTTAAAATACATTTCTCATTTGGATTTGATGAGATTAATGAATAGAGCTTTAAGAAGAGCTGATATCCCTGTTGTATATACACAAGGATTTAATCCACAGCCAAGGATATCATTTGCGACCGCATTATCTTTAGGTGTAGAGAGTGAAGGTGAATATGTAGATATTGAACTTAGTCAACATATTCCTGAGCAGCAGTTTATAAAAAGTTTAAATGATAAATTACCTGATGGTATCAAAATTATTAAAGTATCATATGTGAACGATAAAAAATCGATAATGAGTTTGATAAGATGGTCTCAATATGTCATAGAGCTAAAGTTTGATGAAAATATGAACAAAGAATCTTTGCAAGATATTATTGATAAGGTTTTATCTCAAGAATCAATAATGTATACAAAGACTAGTAGAAAAAAGGGGAAAAAAATTAGACGAGAAGTAGAAATAAGGAATCTAATAAAGAACATAGAAATATTAATGTTTAACAATAATACTGCTGTGGTAAAGAGTACATTAAGAACAGGAAGTGATGGAAATTTAAAACCAGAGGCATTAATAGATGTATTTGAAAGATATGGAGATTTGAAAATAAACAGAGAAGACGTAAAAATTCAGAGAATAGAGCTTTTTATTGAAAATAATGGGGAAGCTATTTTGCCCATTGCGTAATTAATATTCTTCATAGCAAGAGCAAAACAGGTGTGTTATATTTATCTAGGGAGAGATTATATGAATGAAATTATAATTGATGTTGGTGTTAATCAAAAGAGAGCAGCTATTATGGAAAACAATCAACTAGTTGAGCTTTATATAGAAAGAAAAGACACCAAAAGAACATTAGGTAATATATACAAAGGTAGAGTTGTAAATGTTTTGCCAGGTATGCAAGCAGCTTTTGTAGATATTGGACTTGCTAAAAATGCTTTTTTATATGTTGCAGATGCTGTATCTTCGGATGATATTATTGACAATAAAACATTTGATATCAATAAAACACCAATACAGCAAGTTGTTAAAAAAGGACAAGAAATAATAGTTCAGGTAATAAAAGAAGCGTATGGCTCTAAAGGGGCTAGAGTGACTACACAAATTACTTTTCCGGGAAGATATTTAGTATATATGCCATCAACTGAATATATCGGGATATCAAGGAAAATAACGGATGAGAAAGAGAGAATAAGGTTAAAAGATATAGCAGAAATATTAAAGGATGATAAATTTGGTCTTATAATGAGAACCGTAGCAGAAGGAAAAACACAAGAAGAAATCGACAAAGATTTAGCATATTTAAAGAAGAAGCATAAAAGAATATTAAGAGAAAAAAATCTTGGTAAAGCGCCTAAGATTATTTATGAGGAGTTAGATTTAGTAGAAAGAGTTGTAAGAGATATTTTTTCTTTTAAAACAAATAAATTGGTAATAAATAATTGGGACAAGTACAACAATATACTAGAGCAAATAGAGGCTTATAATAACATGCTAAGTGATAGAATAGAATATTTTGATTTAAAGCAAAGTATATTTGATTACTATAGAATACAGGCTGAAATAGATAATGCTTTACAAAAGAAAGTTTGGCTTGAAAGTGGTGGATATTTAGTGATTGATGAGACAGAAGCTTTGACGGTTATAGATGTCAATACTGGAAAATATATTGGTAGTTCAAATTTAGAAGACACTGTTTTACAAACTAATATAGAAGCTTCTTGTGAAATAGCTAGACAAATAAGACTTAGAAATATTGGTGGAATAATCATAATAGATTTTATAGATATGTATAGTGATGAAGATGATAAACAGGTGATAAATGAGCTTGAGAAAGCTTTGAAGAATGATAGGATAAGAACTACTGTATTAGGAATGACCAAATTAGGATTAGTAGAAATGACTAGGAAAAAAACAGGCAAAAGATTAAGTGCCAGACTTCTTAGAGCATGTCCAAGTTGTGAAGATACGGGGAAAATTTTTTCGGAGTATGAAATAGTACGTAAAATAGAAAATGAGGTAAGAAGAATTAGTATGCACACTTGTGTTAACAATGTTCTATTTGCAATACATCCATATTTTCATGATATTCTTAACAAGAGACATTTAGATGATTTGAATAAAATTAGTGATGCTTTTAATATAAATATATATTTTAAAGATTCATCAGTCGATTTAAATGAAATTAAAATATTAAAAATGGGAAGTAAAAAGGAAATTGAAAAACTAATTTAAAAGCTTGACAAAATGCAAATTATTTGTTACAATTTAAATCTGTAGGTAGCCGCTCAATATGGGTTAACTATTAAGTACCTTATATTGGCGAGACTGGTTTGAGGAGGTGTATTTATAATGTATGCAGTTATAGAAACAGGTGGAAAGCAATATAGAGTTCAAGAAGGAGATACTGTTTTTGTTGAGAAGTTAAATGTAAATGAAGGTGAAAGTGTTAAATTTGACAAAATACTTTTATTATCTGATGAAGGCAAAATAACAGTTGGAAAACCTTATGTAGATGGTTCTAGTGTTGAAGGTAAAGTAGTTGAAAACGGTAAAGCTAAAAAAGTTATAGTTTTTAAATATAAGCCTAAAAAAGATTATAGAAATAAACAAGGACATCGTCAACCATATACAAAGGTTATGATTGAAAAAATCAGTTTATAATTATAGGAAAGTGATATGATTAGAATAGAGCTTTTTCTTAATAGTGAAGATTATGTAACAAAGTATAGAGCAAAGGGTCATTCTGGGTATGAAGAAAGTGGTAGAGATATAATATGTGCTGCTATTTCAATACTCAGCTATACTGCCCTAAATTCTTTACAAGAAGTGTGTCAAATTGATGTAGAGTATAAGATAGATGATGATGGCTTTATGGAATTTGTCATACCAGCTGAAATTGATAGTGAAAAGAGATATAAAGTAAACATAGTTATGGATACAGTAATTATTGGAATTAAGAGTATTATTGAAAATTATCCGGAATATGTAACTCTCAAATACAGGGAGGTGTAAGAAGATGATAAGAGTAAATTTACAGTTATTTGCACATAAAAAAGGTGTTGGTAGCTCTAAAAACGGTCGTGATAGTGAATCTAAAAGACTTGGAGTTAAAAGAGCTGACGGACAATTTGTTTTAGCTGGAAATATTTTAGTTAGACAAAGAGGAACAAAAATACATCCAGGAAACAATGTTAAAAAAGGTGGAGATGACACATTATTTGCAGTAGTTGATGGTATAGTTAAGTTTGAGAGAAAAGGTAAAGCTAGAAAGCAAGTAAGTGTTTATTCTAAAGAAGCTATTCAAGCATAAACAAAAACCTACCAAATTTGGTAGGTTTTTTTAAAGAAAACAATATTTCGTTTATACATAGGATTTTTTTAATGATACTAGTTATTTTATTAGCTTAAAATAAATTTTTAAATATATTAGATTTCATTTTAATATATTTATTTTCTAAAGGAATAATATATAATGATATAAAATACAGTCTAATAAACTGAGTAAGGATGATAAATATGTTTATAGATAAGGCAAAAATTTTTGTTAAAGGTGGCAATGGCGGACACGGTGCTGTTGCATGGCGAAGAGAAAAGTTTGAACCTTCTGGAGGACCAGCAGGAGGAGATGGAGGTTATGGTGGTAATGTTATTCTTCAAGTAGATGAAGGATTAAGAACACTTATGGATTTTAGATACAAAAGAAAATATTGCGCACAAAACGGAGATAATGGACGAAAAAAATACCAGTTTGGAAAAAAAGGAATGGATTTGATAATAAAAATTCCAGCAGGAACAATTGTTAGAGATGAACTAACTAATAAAGTAATAGCAGATATGACAGAAAATGATCAAACTTTTGTTATAGCAAAAGGTGGTAGAGGTGGTAAAGGAAATGCAAAATTTGCTACTGCTACTAGACAAGCACCTGGGTTTGCTGAAGGTGGAACAAAAGGAGAAGAAAGGAATATTATATTAGAACTTAAATTACTAGCAGATATAGGTCTTATTGGTTTTCCTAATGTTGGAAAATCAACAATACTATCTATTATGTCTGATGCAAAACCCAAAATAGCAAACTATCATTTTACAACGTTAAAACCTAATTTAGGCATGGTAAGGATTGGAGAAAATAAAAGCTTTGTAATGGCAGACATTCCAGGGCTTATTGAAGGAGCTCATAAAGGGATAGGGTTAGGACATGAGTTTTTAAGACATATAGAGAGAACAAAGATTTTAGTTCATATGATTGATGTATCTGGACACGAAGGCAGAAATCCAATTGAAGATTTTTATAAAATTAACGAAGAATTAAAAGAGTATAATTCATTATTATTAGAAAGACCACAGATAGTAGTTGCTAATAAAATGGATATACCAGGAGCAGAAGAAGGTTATACAGCACTTAAAGAAGAATTAGAACCTAAAGGCTATGTAGTTATGAAATTGTCAGCAGCGACTAGAAAAGGTGTTGAAGAACTAAAGTTTAAAATATGGGAAGAATTAAAAAATGCTCCTGATTTAGAACCTATTATAAAAGTAGAAGAAGTGACATTTGAGAATCCAACTAAGGAAGATTACGTTGTAAAAGCCCAGGATGGTAAGTTTATAGTTGAAGGTAATTTTGTTCAGAAGTTACTAGATTCTACAAACTTTGATGATATGGATTCTATCAGGTATTTCCAAAAAAGATTAAGAGAAAAAGGAATAATAGAAGAGTTGGAAAAACTAGGAGTAAAGGAAGAAGATGTTGTAGATATTTGTGGGTATGAATTTGAGTTCTTTTTCTAAAATATGGGAGGTAGCAAAAAATGATAACTGGAAAACAAAGAAGCTATCTAAAGAAAATAGCTAATAATATAGATTCTATTTTTCAATTAGGGAAAAATGGTATAACAGAGGCTTTTATAAATCAAGTTGAAGAAGCTTTAGAAGCTAGAGAATTAATAAAAATTAAGGTATTAAATAATAGTTTCTTAGATACAAAGGAAGCTGCTAATGAAGTAGCTGATAGAGTAAATGCAGAATTTGTTCAAAGTATTGGAAGTAAATTTGTTATTTATAGAGAATCAGAAGAAAACAAAAAAATTGAATTACCAAATTAAAAAATGTTACAATATATAACACTATATATAAGTTTTAAAGTTGGTCAATACAACTTTTGATATGAGGAGTTCAAATTAATTAAGCTTTAACCCAGATGGTATGTCGAGAATTTAATGGATATCTTCTAAACAGAAAGATGAAGTAGAGTATTTAATTTTCTATGAATAATCTGGGTTTAAGTAAGTATAAAACAATCTCCTTTGAATAATGATATATATAATAATTAATATATCGTTTGAAGGAGTTGTTAATGTGAAAGATCAAAAGCTTAATAAGGTCAAAGAACTAATGAATAAAGGCTTCAGATGCATTAAATATGATCATAAGGGAGTTAAGGACTTTAAGGCTTATTTTAAAAATTTTGAAGAAGAAATTAGTAATGAGCTTACTTGTTCAGATAAGAAAGAAATCAAAAAAATTAAAGACTATATAGATAGTAATTAAACTTTAAGGGACGGAACTTCTGTCCCATTTATTTTATAGCTAAGGTAAATTTTTGAGGGAAGAGTGGCTCAATGTTTTTGTGCGAAAGCTTTCTACAGAGACGTTTATATTTTATTGATTGTATGTGGATGAAAAAATATAGGTATCAATGTCGTGGTCCCAAAATGCCATGTAGCTTCTAAAGAATTTATTGGTTTGATTTCTTTAGAGTCAGGCTTTGTGAGTAAAAAAATAATTACAAGATGGTGGTTCATTAATAAATGGATATAAATAATCATGGTTAAACCTTTGGATATTTGACAAAATATTATATAATGATAAGGTACAAATTGATCCTTAGATAAGGGGTGATTTAAAATGAGATGTGGAATTATGGGTGGAACTTTCGACCCTATACATTTTGGTCATTTGTTTGTAGCTGAAGAAGTTAGGACAAGATTAAATCTAGATAAGATAATATTTATGCCAACTGGCTTGCCACCACATAAAAATAACTCAAACATAACTCAGTCAATACATAGGTATGCAATGGCTTTAATTGCGACAGGTTCTAATCCGTATTTTGAAGTATCAACTATAGAATTAGATAAAAAAGAAATCAGTTACACTATTGATACGGTGAAAGAGTTAAAGAAATTAAGGACTGGAGTAAAGGAATTTTACTTTATAACTGGAGCAGATGCTCTTTTGCAGCTATCAACATGGAAAAATATAGGTCAATTAATAAATGAATGCAAATTTATTGCGGCTACAAGACCTGGTTTTGAATTTAAAGACATGGAAAAAGAAATAGAGAGATTAGAAAAAGAGTATAATACAAAGATTTATGAAATGTCTACTACTTCTCTACAAATATCTTCTACTGAGATTAGAGATAGAGTTAAAAAAGACTGTAGCATAAGATATTTATTGCCTGAAGCTGTTAGAAATTACATTTACAAATATGGACTATATAAATAATCTGGGATAATAATAGGGGAGTTAAAAATGTATGAATTAATTCAAAAATATAAAGATCAATTAATTAAAGATATTGGCGGTAAGAGGTTTGATCATTCTGTCAGAGTTATGGATACTGCAAAAAGATTAGCAATAGTTCATAGAGAAGATGAGAAAAAAGCTGAGATTGCTGGTTTATTACATGATTGCGGTAGGTTTATAGACGATGAATTATTATTGAAAAACGCAAAAAAATTTGGTATAATACGAAATGATTATTTTAAAGATACAAAGGAACTTATGCATGCAGAACTAGGAGCTTGTATAGCAAAAAATATATATGATATAAAAGATATGGATATAATAAATGCTATAAGATATCATACAACTGGAAGAGAAAATATGAGTAGACTTGAAAAAATAGTATTTTTAGCTGATTATATTGAGCCTGCTAGAGACTTTTGCGGAGTAGAAGAAATAAGGAAACTTTCATTTAGAGATTTAGATTTAGCTATATTAAAAGCATTAGATAATACTATAAAATTTTTAATACAAAAAAATCAATACTTACACATACGTACTGTAGAAGCTAGAAACTATCTGTTACAAAATAATATTTCGTACATATAATGAATAAACAATAATTAGGAGGTTATTAAGTGGCAAAGATTAAGCATATGTTGAAGGAAGCAATAGAAGCTGTTCAAAATAAAAAAACATTCGATATTAAATTGTTAGATATTTCCGAATTAAGCTCAATAGCTGATTATTTCTTGATTTGTAGTGCCAATAATGAAAGACAGGTACAATCAGCATCAGATGAAGTAGAAAGAAAGATGAAAGATAATGAATTTAATGTATTAAATATTGAAGGTTATAGGAGTGGTAGGTGGATTTTGATGGACTTAGGAGACGTAGTAGTACATATATTTCATAAAGAAGATAGGGATTTTTATAATTTAGACAGACTTTGGGTAGATGCAGAAAATATTGATATTGACAATATCATATAAAATCTGTATAATGTCTTTAATTACAATTTTAAGGGAACTTTAAGTCTAATATAATTCTTTTTATAAATATAAACACACCTTATATATTATGACTATTTAATCTTGTTTGTAGGTATGAATAAACAATCAAGATTTAATATATCGCTAAAGATTAGTAGAAATGTATTGTTTTTATAGAGAATCAGTGGTTGGTGGAAACTGATAAAATAATCTTTCGAACTTGCTTTGAGTATTTAGATATATTGGCTAGTCACCATTAAAAGACTACCTAAGCGAGCCGAAAGGCTAATAAGGGTGGTACCGCGGGAAAAACCTCTCGTCCCTATACTAAGGGATGAGAGGCTTTTTTGATTTCAAGTAGAAGACATAAATCTTAATTAGGTGTGAATCGCTTACTCATAAGAATAAAATGAGTAGGAGTTTCAACCAAATAGTGTAAGTTCATAAGTCTATTGAGTGAGGACGGACTTTGTTAGAATGTTATAGTTTATTTAAAATAGGCAGTTGCAAAACTAAAATATAAAAAATGTGGATGACTTTAATGTTTAGCTCATAAGTTTTTGGTGAGGGGAACCATCTCTACACGTTATCATATAGTTTTTTCAATATGTGTATAATCTTTGACGGTTCAGACAAGAGCCCGTTTCTTTTAGTAGATAAGAAACTCACTACTCACTGCGTTCCTAGCAGTAAGTGATTCACTCAAAATCGTAGATTTTGTTTCTCTACTTAAAGGCGATAAAGAAACGAACTCTTGAAGTCACGCTTTCAAAGAAACATTAGATGTTTACCTAGTAACTATATTGGTAGTTTTTACAACTAACCATTTATTAAAAACAATAGGAGGGATATTATGCCATATAATTTCGGAAAAATAGAGAAAAAATGGAATAAAGCATGGGATGAAAAAAATGTATTCAAAACTAAAGAAGACAAATCAAAAGAAAAATTTTATCAATTAGAGATGTTTCCATATCCATCAGGGAAAATTCATATGGGACATGTAAGAAACTATTCGATTGGTGATGTAGTTGCTAGATTTAAAAATATGAAAGGATATAATGTTCTACATCCAATGGGATTTGACGCATTTGGATTACCAGCTGAAAATGCAGCTATAAAACATGGTGTTCATCCAGATAAATGGACAAATGAAAATATTAAAGAAATGGAAGTACAATTAAAAGAATTGGGATTAGCTTATGATTGGGAGAGAGAGGCTGTTACATGTGATCAAGATTATTACAAATGGACACAGTGGTTATTCTTACAATTTTATAATAAAGGATTAGCTTATAAGAAAAATTATGCAGTTAATTGGTGCCCTTCATGTAAAACTGTTTTAGCAAATGAGCAGGTTGTAAATGGGTTATGTGAGAGATGTGATACAGCAGTAACAAAAAAAGAACTTGATCAATGGTATTTTAAAATTACAGATTATGCACAGAAATTACTTGATGATATTGAGAAACTAGAAGGATGGCCAGAGAAAGTTAAAATAATGCAAAAAAACTGGATTGGTAGAAGTGAGGGTGCTGAAGTAGATTTTAAAATAGCTGATTCAGATAAAGCATTAAAGGTATTTACAACTAGACCTGATACTATCTATGGAGCTACTTATATGGTCTTGGCACCAGAGCATCCATATGTTAAGGAATTAGTATCAGGCTCTGAGTATGAAGAAACCGTAAATACATTTATAGAAAAAATGCACCACTTATCAGAAATAGAAAGAACATCTACTGATACTGAAAAAGAAGGTGTATTTATAGGTAGATACGCGATAAATCCTTTAACTGAAAAACAAATACCAATATATATTGCAAATTATGTATTGATTGATTATGGTACCGGAGCTATAATGGCTGTACCAGCTCATGATCAAAGGGATTTTGATTTTGCTAAGAAGTATGATATTGAAATCAAGCAAGTTATTACTTCTGATGAAGTAAAAGGTGAGCTTAATGAGCCTTATACTGGCGATGGAGTTATGATAAATTCAGGAAAGTATGACGGCATTAAAGCAAGTGTTGCTATAAAAGAAATAATTGATTATATAGAAAGTGCAGGTATTGGAAAGAAAACAATAAACTTTAGATTAAGAGATTGGTTAATATCAAGACAAAGATTTTGGGGAACACCAATACCAATGATTTATTGTGAAGACTGTGGAGTTGTACCTGTACCTGAAGATCAACTACCTGTATTACATCCAAAAACAGTAGAATTTAAAGGTACTAAAGGTTCTCCACTAGAAGGATGTGAAGAATTTATTAACACTACATGTCCTAAGTGTGGTAAACCTGCTAGAAGAGAAAGTGATACAATGGATACCTTTGTAGATTCATCTTGGTATTTCTTAAGATATACAGATGCAAATAATAATGAGAAAATTTTTGATGAAGAAAAGGCTAATTATTGGATGAAGGTTGATCAATATATTGGAGGAGTTGAACACGCCATACTACATCTATTATACGCTCGTTTCTTTACAAAATTCATGTATGATATAGGTGTATCACCAGTAGATGAACCTTTTGAAAATCTTCTTACACAAGGTATGGTATTAAAAGATGGAGCAAAGATGTCAAAATCTAAAGGAAATGTTGTAAGTCCTAAAGAAATAATTGATAATTATGGAGCAGATACAGCTAGATTATTCGTATTATTCGCCGCTCCACCGGAAAGAGACTTAGAATGGAGTGACCAAGGTGTAGAGGGTTGTTATAGATTTTTAAATAGAGTTTATAGACTAGTTGAAGAATCAGTAGATAGATACAACAAACAAGATGATTTAGACATGACTAAGCTAGATAATACTGACAAAGAGATGAGATATTCTATAAATAATGCTATTAAGAAGGTTACAATTGATATTGAAAAGAGATTTAATTTTAATACAGCTATTAGTAGTATAATGACTCTTGTTAATGAAACTTATAAATATAAAGAAGTAGAAGGTAATGAAGAAGTAAGAAATATATTGCTATCTAAAGCTATAGACACAATATTAATAACGTTAGCACCATTTGCACCATTTATAACAGAAGAATTATGGAACATGCTTGGTAATAAAGAAAGTATACATGATCAAAAATGGCTTGAATATGATGAAAAAGCAATCGTTAAAGATACAGTTAACATAGTAGTGCAGGTAAATGGAAAGGTTAGAGTAAAACTAGATGTAGCTAGTGGAATAGATAAAGCTGCCCTTGAAAAAATAGCTCTAGAAAATGATAAAATACAAAAATTCATACAAGGAAAACAGATAGTTAAAGTTATAGCAATTCCTAACAAACTTGTGAATATAGTTATTAAATGATGAGGTGATATTTATGAATAAAGACATTCATCCTATTTTAAAAAATATGATTCCTATAATACAGGGTATAGCAAAAACCTTTGGGCAGAATTGTGAAGTTGTTTTACATGATTTAATAGACCCTCGAAAATCGGTTATTGCTATTGTAAACGGACATGTTACAGAGAGAGAATTAGGAAGCCCCTTAACCGAAAGAGGACTTAAGGCAGTCAGAAATAAAGAGTATGAAAATGATTTAATAAAATATAAAACAGTTACTTCGGATGGTAGAACCTTGAAGTCATCGACTATTTTCATAAAAGATGAAAAAGATAAAGTAGTAGGATGTATGTGTATTAATTATGATATAACAGAGTTTGTAGTAGCAAAAAAAGTTATAAATGAAATGGTTGAAACTCTTGAGGATAGTATGGAAAAGGAAGAAGAAACTTATAGTAATAACATTAATGATATTCTTTATTCAGTTGTTGAAAAAGTTTTAAGTAGTTTAGGAAAGCCAATAGCATATCTTAATAAAGATGAAAAAGTAAATATAGTAAAACAGCTAGATGAAAAAGGAACTTTTTTGATAAAAGGTGCAGTAGAATATGTAGCAGAAGTTTTATGTGTATCAAGATATACTGTTTATAATTATCTAGATGAAATAAGGGCTGAAGGCAGATAAAATAAAGAATTCATCTCATTTCGTTTTAAGAGTAAGTAATTTACTCGAATAAAATTTAGCTATTTGCTAAAATTGTGCCGATTCAAAAAAAGAATCGGCACAGAAATTTTAATAATTTGCTTGTTTTATCTAATAAAAATGGTATACTATAAAGTGATAAACTATTAATTTAAATACATAGGAGGTTATAATAATGAACGTAATTTATACAGAAAAAGCACCAAATGCAGTAGGACCTTATTCACAAGGAATGAAAGTAGGAAACATGGTATTCACATCAGGACAAATACCACTAGATCCTGCAACAGGAAAACTTGTTGAAGGCGATATCCAAGCAGAAGCTCGTCAATCTTTAGAAAACTTAAAGGCTGTATTAGAAGAAGCTGGTGCTAAATTAGAGAATGTTGTTAAAACAACTGTATTTATTCAAGATATGGCTCAATTTGGACAAATCAATGAAATATATGGACAATATTTCAAAGATCACAAACCAGCTAGATCTTGCGTACAAATTGGTAAATTACCATTAGGTGCAAATGTTGAAATAGAAGCAATAGCTGTTATAGAGTAATTTTACTTTAAGTTTATTGTGAAAATAATAAATAGGAATGTTAAAAGATAACGAACTATTAAAGGGAGCTGTCGGGAAATAGTTATATAAAAAAGTCAGTATGACTCATCACTGTAAGAGTTATACTGATTTTTTAATTAAAAATAAAATTTATTTAAAAAAAGAAAAAAGATGGTCAAAAATAACCATCTTCTTCCCGTTACATTGTATAATGTAATTACCATGAATAATATCTATTATAATGAATTTTTTGAGAAAGGGCAACAGGTAATTAACTTTAATCTGTATCAAATAGGATTACCAGCCACCGACCCAGTCTATTCCCTTAAAAAAATACTGGAGGATTAAATTTTTCTAGCTTGACTGCTAGATATTCTAATAAGGGGAGAAAAGGCTATAATACTATTATGATGTTTGCTGTTT
>NZ_LOHE01000069.1 GCF_001559865.1 Abyssisolibacter fermentans | reverse complement strand
TCGTACTCACAACGCCTAACCCTAAAGAATTCAAACCAATAAATCTTTTAGAAGCTACATGACATTTTTTGACCACGACATTGATGCCTATATTTTTTCATCTTTATATAATCAGAAAAAGATAGGTATCTCCGAGTAAAAAATGTCATGTATGGCTTCAACATAAAAACAATGAGCCACATTTCCCTCAAAGGTTTACCCTAGCTATTTAAACAACTTCTTTGTACCCTTACTTCAAACATAGAACTTCCTAATTATGCCAGGAAATTTACACCAAGAAATTTTAGCCTCAAACCGTATCTATTTTAGTAGGTATATTATTGATATGAAGAATAATTACCTATCAAGGTATTTGACCGCCTCATATGATTATGTCCAATTTGATCCCAAACAAAATATGAATATTTAAATATTAACATTCCATCATCATGATCTATTTCATCATATTTTCTAACATGAAAATCGACAATAAATTTATGATTATCTTTTGCACTATTAGTCATGTATTCTTTATTAAATTCAACTTCAACATATCTAGTCAATTCATCATTTTCAATATCATTAGTAAAAGAACACCACTTTCTATTGAAATTCAATTCTCTTAAAAATTTTTCGCTAATATTTGAATTTATTGGTACATAAGATTTAACCCTTGAATGCAAAATATTTGCATCTAATCCAGTTTGTATATCTGTAGAAGTAACACCTTTAACATCCCATTTCATATTATAGAAAGCATCTCCACCTACCTCATCATCATTTCCTTGAATAATAAGCTTTAATTTTGTTGGTCCTCCTCTCCCAACTGATAAAAAAGATTCATCTGAACTATATAATGGATTTGTAAGACATATAGTTCGATTACTACATACCTTAATCCATGCTGACATATCCGCATCACCGTGAACATCTTTAAGATAAATCTCTTCTTTAATCTTTAATTCTTGCTCATATGTTTCACCCATATAATTATATTGATTAGAAAATACTACTGTCTCAACAGGTCGTGATTTATAAGTCCCATCAATTAAACAATCCTTATAAGTAACAACCGAACTGATACTTATTCCTGTATGAAAATCTAATAGTTTCTTATGCCATAGTATTTCTTCTCTTTCAGCTTTTGGTAATATATTTTGTTTTTTAACAATATCTTCAACATTAATATTAGGATTAAACCATTCTATGTAAGTTAATCTGTTTGTTTCTTTTTCTTTAAATATTAATGATATCACTGAATGAATTTGATGTTTATTTCTTAGATATTCTTCTTTGTTAAATAAATTCATTTTTCCTGGTGATATTGACAAACTGCAATTTATAACCTCAAAATTATCTAAAGAATCTTTTAAATCAGCAATAACTAGAATATCCTTATCTTTACCTCTATTTTTCAATTTACCAACAAGTTCAAAATCAACCACTTCTCCATTATTATAATTCAATGAACCAATAAGTTTTCCTTGAGTATTTAAAAAAACTATTTCTTTTAGATCGACAATTGAACATGTTATGTTTTTCATATTATTTGCTTTGCTCTGTTTAAGCATCTCACTATTAAAATTCATAAATGTATCTGCTTTTAGATTTATTTCTTTATCAAATTTACTTTGCTTTTCATTGAAAAAAAATACTACACTCTTAAAAATAAATAAAAATAAAATTATTACTATAAGAAATATAAATGATTTTTTCATATACTTTTACCTCTAAGATTTTTTTAAAGCCTTGCAAGACTATCTATAACAATTATATAACTTATTTATTTTTTTGCACGTATTTTATTTTTTGCTATATTTTGTCTTTTGATCTCGATTTTATTATTAATAGCTCTATAATACCCTATTTATTTTAAATTAATTTTTAAATTCAGTGGTATAAGAGATTTTTCTAACTAGGATAAAAGCATATTTTTTAGATTTTTCTAATGTTAAATTACACCCTAGTACAATATATTTGTAACATAAAAGTTACACGGAGTTACTTTCTATAAGTTAATCAACCTAACTATTTACCATTTTTGTAAATATTATGTTCGTGTTCATATCTTTATTAACTTATTATTTATTTTGTATTTACACCAGGCAACTTTTGTTTTATTCTATTAACTGAATAAGAAGAAAAATGAATCCCGCCCTAGGGAGAATCATGCTTATTTATTACTATATTAAACAACAGGCATACCAATACGGTATGCCTGTTAATTTGCTTAATTGTAGTTGTTTTTCAATTTTTCCACTAAGCAAGCGATTCACACTAAATTAAAATTTAGCTTCTCTACTTAAATTCAAATTCTTCTACTTCTTTTTTGGTAGGTATCGAGCTTTGTGCTCCACTTCTCGTTACAGTTATTGCACTTACTTTTGTAGCTGTTTGTATTGCTTCATCTATATCCATACCTTGTGCTTTACCAACTGCTATAGCTCCAATAAAACTATCTCCAGCAGCAGTTGTGTCTAATGCATTTACTTTATAAGCGTTATATTGTTTGATTTTTTTATTATTAACATAAACGCACCCCTTATCTCCTAATGTAACAATAACTTCTACTACACCTTGTTCTAATAACATTTTAGAACCCCTTATTACATCATCAAAATTGTTTATTTTTATATCAGTTAATATTTCAAGCTCCGTTTCGTTAGGAATCAATAAATCAACATTATTAATAAGCTCTTGTGATAATTTCTTAGCTGGTGCTGGATTAAGAATAGTATATTTTCCATTTCTCTTTGACTCGATTAAAAACTTCTCCACTAGGTTCATTTCAACCTCTAGCTGAGCTAAAGCTACGTCATAAGCTTTTTCTTCTATAATATCTTTAATATCACTTTCTTCAATACAATAATTAGCTCCAGAAATTACAACTATACAATTATCTCCACTATCATCTACTAATACTGTTGCCACGCCTGTACTAACTTTATCAATAAATTTTATTTTTGAAATGTCTACTCCATCATTATCTAATGAGTTTACAAGGGTTTTGCCAAAAACATCATTTCCAACACAACCTGCCAGAGATACTGGACATTCTAATCTAGCTATAGCACAAGCTTGATTCGCACCTTTACCTCCACCAACTTGTTTAAAGGTTTTGCCTGTAATAGTTTCTCCTATTTTGGGCATACGGTGAGTTGTTGTCACTAAATCCATATTTATGCTTCCTAAAACCATAACCTTACCCAAAAAATCACTCCTCTTTTGTATTGTCAACATGCTTTATGCACTATCGCCTATATGTAATTCAAATTCTAATAAAACTTCTACAAATTCTCTATTCTTATTTTTAACAATATTTATTAATATCTCACCAGCCTTATAACCCATATCATAATATGGTTGTTTAATAGTTGTAAGACTAGGTTCATATAATGAACCAAAATGTATTCCATCAAATCCCATTACAGCTATTTGCTCAGGTATTTTATAACCAAATTCTTTAAGTTTTTTCATTGCACCTATAGCAATCATATCGTTTCCACAAAAAATAGCTTCAATTGGTATATTTCTTTCTAAAAGTTTTTGTACACCAACCTTACCTGAATCAGTGTCAAAAGTACCTTCTACAATATAATCATCTGTAAGGTGTATAAAATTGTCAGCTAAAGCATCTTTGTAACCTTCTAATCTATGTAAACCAGTGCTTCTATTGGTTTGTCCTGATAACATAGCTATATTTTTATAACCTTTATTGATTAAATAAGTTACTCCTTCATAGGCTCCTTTATAATTATCTATTGTTATTTTGCCTACAATATTTTCACCGGTAATCTTACTATCGCTATCAACTAAAATTACAGGTGTATCTGTTCTAAAAAAACTTTTATAATAAGTTGAGCTCTCTGAACAATCAAGTATAATTCCATCAACCATCTTTTCAGTAAGCATTTCTATAGCTTTTTTCTCTCTTTCAATAGAATTATCAGTGTTACACAATATTAAACTGTATCCCATTAAATTTGCGATATCTTCAGCACCACGTACTATTGCTGGAAAAAATGGGTTTGTAATATCAGGAATAATTAATCCTAATGTTTTTGTATTCTTTGTTACAAGACTACTTGCTACACGGTTTGGAATATAATTATTTTTTTTTACTATATCTAATATTCTATTTCTAGTATTATCACTAATATTCTTATCTTTGTTATTTAAAACTTTTGAAACTGTAGCAATAGAAACTCCTGCTTCCAAAGCAATGTCTTTAATTGTATATTTTTTATTGCTCATATAATCACACTTTCAAATTAGAGTAAACGTTTAACTAAATATATTATTATTCTATCACTAGTAGCATATTTTATCAACATGTAATTTCATTTTTTTTTATAATTAACAAATTATTGAATAAAGAGGAAGTAAAAAACTCTATTGAAGTATTTTTACTTCCTCTTTATCATCTTTAAAAGAAAAAGAAATTTATTAAGGGAATATGATTTAATCTTGCTGTTTATTTTATTGAATTGATTTTTATAACACATTTATATTTCTATAGACTCTCCATTGTTTAAAATTCTAACCTCAGCAGTTTTTATCTTTTCTTTAAAATCATTTGGATTAGCTTTTATTACCGGAAATGTGTTATAATGCATTGGTATAACTAATTTTGGCTTTATGAACTCAACTGCTCTTGCTGCATCCTCTATATCCATTGTGTAATTTCCACCTATTGGTAATATAGCAACGTCTATATCTTCTTTTTCTAAAAGCTTCATATCCATTGTCAGTGCTGTATCGCCTGCATGATAGATTTTTTTATTATCTATTTCTATTAAAAAACCACATGGATTTCCTCCATTTGTTACAGTGCCATCTTGGTTAATTATACCAGAACCATGTAATGCAGTCACCATTTTTACAAAACCAAAGTCAAAATTATATTTCCCCCCTATATGCATTGTATGGACATTTATATCTTTGTTACCTAAATAAAAACCTAATTCAAAATTACATATTACTAATGAATTATTTTTCTTTGCTATTTCTACAGTATTGCCTAAATGATCTCCATGACCATGTGTAACAAATATATGTGTAATGTTGTTTAAATCGTTAACAGTTACAGGACAATTTTGATTACCACTTATAAATGGATCTATTAATGATTTTATTTTTTCTCCTTCAATTAAAAAGGCCGAATGACCTAAATAAGTAATTTTCATACTTCACCTCTTAGTATCCTAAATTTTTATTTATGATAATAACATGCATTCTGTCTTTATCCATATCCCCTTTTATAACAACATATTTTCTGCATATTCTTTCTTTACTTAAACAATTCATGCAAATTCCTGTTTTAGTACAAGGTGTCTGCTTGTTCAATCTTTTAGCATTAGCAGGTGCTGCTAAGTTTTCATTTCTTTCTACAGCATACTTCATCTCTGAAACTAACTTATTGATACCTACAATGAAAATAACTTTATCAGGACCATATAAAGTTGCTGCAACTCTATTACCATTACCATCTACATTATAAATCTCACCTTGCTCAGTCAATGCATTAACACTTGTAAAATATGCATCTGCAAAAAAGGTTTTTCTATATATCTCTTTAATATCCTCTTTAGAAAGTCCTTCTTGATATCTATCTAAAAATTTATATTTACCATTTCTAAGATAATCTAATATACCTGTTTCAAATAAAGTCATTGATCCTCCTACTGAAACAGTCGCTCCTTCTTTTACTATTGACTCTATGGTTTCTATAGCTTCTTTTTCGTCTTGTAAAAAATATCCGTTTATATTTCCTTTTTTCAAATTTTCAATAGTTCTTTCTGCCATTTTTTCATATACAAAACCTACATTTTCATTCATATCGTCCCTCCTTAAATATATTAGCTATTACTATTGTATAATAGAATTTTAGTATTACTTTCAATAGAATAATACCCTGCTTATACATTTATCTGAAAAATCAAACTCTTATAAACAATAAAATCCCCTAAAAGGGACTTTATTATATGTATTACTTATTAAAATATTCCTTATAATCATATAAGTCTTTTATAGGATCCAATTCTTCATCATTCTTTATGTAATCAATAAAATAATCATTCAATTCCACTGCTTTCACAGCATCTTCAAGTGCCTCTTTTAAATTACCTCTATGTACATAAAAACAAGCTCTATTATAATATAAAAATGCTGATTTATTATTATTTTTAATACCTAGTGTTATAATATCTATAGCATAATCATAATCTAATTTATCCTTAAATATTACAGCCAAATTTAAATAACTATAAGGATATTTTGGATTTTGTTCTATAGATTGCATGTAATAATCTATAGCCTCTTCTACTTGCCCAAGTTTATTTATTATTACACCTTTGTTAAATAATGCTAAGAAATTGTCTGATTTTAACTTCAAAGCTTTATCAATCATATCTAATGCATTTTGATTTTTATCTATTTCTTCATATATTGACCCTAAATTTATGTATGCCCAAAAGTCATCTGGTTTAAGTTCTATTGTCTTTTTATAATATTTTATTGCTTTTTCTTTATTTCCAATACTATCCCAAGTATCCGCCAAGAAAAAATATGCTCTATCATAATCGGGTTTTAACTCAATTGCTTTCTCATAGTATTTAATTGCTTTATCATGTTTTTTCTGCTCATCATATAATATAGCTAGTCCATAAAATGCTCTAGGTTCATTGGGATTAATTTCTAAAATTTGTTCATATTTTCTTTCAGCTAATGTATAATTACCTATCTCATCATAAATTAAACCCATCTTTAATAAAATTTCGTACTTATCTCTACCTTGTGCATAATTAAATGCCTTCTTTAAAAATCCCACTGACTTAAAAAGTTTATTTTCCAGTCGAAACTTTTCTGCTAAATTAATATAATTATCAAGCATATAATTTCGTTTCATATAAATAATTACTCCCTCTATTTTTTCAATAAATTATATACAATCAAAAATTTATATATTATAAGCCAATATATTCATTAAAAAAACTTTTAATTTAATAGCCTAAAGTTAATTATATTTATTTTTTGATATCAGTATCTCTCGACGTCTTTATAAATGTACTTTTAGATTCATTATAATATAAATTTAACTTTCTTAAGCTTATAACCCATAAATAAACAACGAATGGTATGAAAATACCCATTAGCATTGGTATATTTGACATTAATATAAAATTAAATATTCCATGAAATATAATTGGTACAGTTAATGATTTTCTAAAAAATTCTTTAGCTTCAGCTTTATTGTTTGAAAATTTAGATAATGATAAATAATAACCCATAGTTACAGCAAACAGTGTATGTGCTGGCACTGATAATATACCTCTATATAATCCAACATGTGGATTTGTTGAAAACCTAAAAACAACATAAACAATATTTTCAACCAAGGCAAAACCTAATGCAGAAAATATACAATAGACAATACCATCAAGCTTTTCATTAAATGCCTCATGATTAAAAGCAGTTCTTATTACAACTTCTCTCTTGAAAAACTCCTCTGTTAAACCTGCAACAATAAACGCAATGTAAGCAGCAGATATCAAGCCACTAAAAACATTAACAGATACTAGTATCTTTTCGATTATAGAAATTGGAATTGCAGATAACATGCCTAATACGAATACTTTAATTAAAAGTTTGAAAGGTTCTTTATCAAACCTATCTGTCAAATAAATACCTAAGCCAAGAGCAAAAACGGGTATTGCAGCTATTACCAATAATCTTATATCCATAATCATACCACCATCCTAATTCATAAAATATATTGACTTATGAATTATTCTCTCAAATATAAGATTTGTTATACAAGGACATTTTGGTAATAGAATAGTATATTTCCACCTCCTAATTTAAGTCTTCTTTTATTAACATTTAATGTAATTATATCATTTTTTTATGTTCATGTAAATTTATTCTTCAAAATAATATATAAAAAGTAGGTCAAACATTAATATAAATGCTTAACCTTATAAAATAAATTGATTGTATATTATATATTATACCATAATATTTGTAAAGTTGGTATAATTTTACTTATATTTTCTAAATATTTTTCTTTTATATATATAGCTTCACCTCTAATTATTATTTCTCTTAGTTAGATAAAAACACTTTATTTTATGTACTCTTTTAGAAATTCTTATATACTACCATACCATTAACAATAGTGTAAATTACATCTGAGTTTATATCTAATGGGTTTCCATTCCATATTACTATATCTGCATCTTTACCAACTTTTATACTACCTACTTTATCATCTATTTTTAATATTTCAGCAGGGTTAATAGTCAATGCCTTTAAGGCTTCCATTTCATCTAAACCTGATTTCACTGCTAGAGATGCACACACTGGCAATAAATGTAACGGTATTACTGGATGATCTGTCATTAAAGCAATTTTTATACCATTTTCAACTAAAACCTTTGGAGTTATAAATGATCTATTTGAAAGCTCAAATTTAGATCTATGTGTCATATTCGGACCTACTATTGCATTCATTCCTGCATTTTTTATATACTTTGCTATTAAATGACCTTCTGTACAATGGTCTAAAGTAATGTCAACATCAAATTCATCTGCTATTCTCATTGCTGTTAATATGTCATCAGCTCTGTGTGCATGAACTTTTAGAGGAATTTCCTTATTTAATACTTGAAGCATAGCCTCATGTTTCATATCAAAAGCTGGTCTTTTTGCATAATCATCTTTAGCAGCTTCTATTCTCTTCTTGTAATCTACTGCTTTAAATAATGCTTCTCGTAATAATGAAGCTATTCCCATTCTAGTCATAGGCATTTGATCTTTTTGATTATAATTTCTCTTAGGATTTTCACCAAAAGCACATTTCATACCTACAGTCTTTTTAACAATCATATCATCTACTCTGTCTCCATATGTCTTAATAGCAACAAATTCTCCACCAATTACATTTGCACTACCTGGACCTGTAGCAGTACAAGTAATTCCTCTTTCTATAGCTTCTTTGAAAGCTATATCAACCGGATTAATAGCATCTATTGCTCTAAGCTGTGGGGTAATAGGATTAGTCCTTTCATTGTGATCTGAACCTTCGAAACCAATACTGCTTTCGACAATACCTATATGTGTATGTGCATCTATAAACCCCGGCATAACTATTTTTCCTTGTGCATCAATAACATGGGCAGCTTCTGGTTCTTTTAAATCATAACCAATATCTATAATCTTCCCATTTTCAATGAGTATTGATGCACCATCTAAAATACCATTTTCCATAGTAAAAACTTTACCATTTTTAATAAATAACATTTTTCCACCCATAAAATACAACAACCTCTTTCTTCTTTTAGTAATTAATATTATATCATATTTTATATAAATATTTTGCTTAGAAAAACGCTGATAGCATTATACAGATTGTTAATCGTTAAATTTTGTTAGTTTATATTTTAAGAGTGATTTTGATATAGTCAAACTTTGTTAGATTAACAATGAAACTACTCATTTATTTTCCTTACTAACTGGTATAGGATTTTTCTAAGAATCTTCTACGACTCCGTAAAGAGCTTGTTTCCTTTTGATTTTATAAAAACGCCTAGAAACAAGCTCTTAAAGTCGCTCTCCGAAGAAACCTTAGAGAAATCCTAGTTACTTATTGGTTATAACAAAAGTAATTTTTTCAACTATGCTATTTTTTGTCTTTCAATTTTTCAACTTAAAATATTCATATAAAGCGACCATTGGTCATTGGTCGCTTTATTATACTTATTCAACATAAACATAGTTTATTTATTTAATCAACTTAGCTTTCCTATCTACCTACACAATAATATTTAAAGCCTAATTGTTCAACTATTTTTCTTTCGTAAATATTTCTAAAATCAAAAAAATAGTTTCCCTTCATTAGCTGCTTTATCTTCTTTAAATCCATTATTCTAAATTGATTCCATTCTGTTAATATTACTAGAGCATCAACATCTGTTATTGCTTCATATTCATTTTTACAAAATACTATTTTATCTATTATCTTCTCAAGTCTCACTTTTCCTTCTTTTAACCCCTCAGGATCATAAATTTTAAAATTCACACAATATTTAGCTAATTCATTTAGTATAGTTATAGAAGGTGCCTGCCTCATATCATCAGTTCTTGGTTTAAATGTAACACCTAATACTCCTATAGTTTTTTCTTTTAGTTCTCCCATAGCTTCTTTTATTTTTAGAGCCATTTTTAGTTTTTGATTTTCGTTAGCTTTTATTGTCTCACCAACTAAAGTAATAGGTTCATCGATTTTTTGACTTATTTTATATAACGCATTTGTATCTTTTGGAAAACAACTACCACCATAGCCTGGTCCTGGATGTAAAAATTTTGAACTTATCCTGCCATCCATCCCCATAGCTTTTGCTACATGATGAACATCAGCCCCTACCTTTTCACATAAATTTGCTATTTGATTTATATAAGTTATCTTCATTGCTAAAAATGCATTAGATGCATACTTTATCATTTCAGCAGTCTTTATATTTGTAATCACAAATGGAGTCTCATTTAAATATAACACTCTATAAACTTCTTTCATAATATTAGCAGCTTTTTCAGATTCTAAACCTAATACTATTCTATCTGGATGGGTAAAATCATAGATTGCAGAACCTTCTCTTAGAAATTCTGGATTAGAAACTATATCAAAGTTATAATTTACATTTCTATGCTTTAATGCTTTCTTTATTTCATTTTTTACTATTTCACCTGTTCCTATAGGTACTGTTGATTTGTTTACTATAACTTTATACTCATTTATATACTTACCAATTGTCTGTGCAACATCTACCACATAATTAAGATCAGCTTCTCCATTTTCCATTGCAGGTGTACCTACAGCTATAAAAATCACATCACTATCTTTTACTGCACTTTCTACATCTGTTGTAAATCTAAGCCTTTTATAATATTTATTTCTTTGCACTAACTTATCTAAGCCTGGTTCGTAAATTGGAATTATATCATTATTTAGTTTTTCAATTTTACTTTTATCATTATCTATACATATCACACTCATACCAAAATCAGCAAGACATGCCCCTGAAACTAAGCCTACATAACCACTTCCAATAATAGTTATATTGTTTATTTTAATTACCCCCTTTTAAGTCATAAAAAAACACATCCATATTTCATTAATATGAAATATTAGCTGTTTTGATAATATTCAACTTTTAACACTGAATATAAATATAACTAGGAGGTAACATCATAACAAGCTTATGCTTTAAAATTTGATAAAAAAGCTTTTAAAATAAAATTTTTAATAATAAATCATACAATAATTACGTCAGAATTTTATCATTTAGACTATTTGTTTTTTTGCATTGTAGTATTTAATCACTTCGTTACCATCATTTGTGACGAAATACCTGATATGTTTATTTTTTACAAAACTATCTATATATCCTTTAACTATCAACTCTGACAATATAGCTTTTACTTTAATAATTTCTAAATTTGTTTCCTTACTAATTCCATCTATAGATCTAAAGACAAATCTACTGTAACATATAGCATTCAATATTGTTATTTTTTCATCGTCAATTATTTTATCAGAATTTATTATTTGCTCACTGTCATTTTTATTCGATATTGTATCTTCTCTAGTCTCATTTACATCATCTTCTACAACCTTGTTAACAATAGGATTAATATATCTATTTATATAATTCATTTGATTCTTAACTTCGTCTACTTGTTTTAAAAATGAGCTAGTCATTGAATTGATAAATGTACTAGATGCAATAGCTGCTATTGTACAAAAACCTAAAAAAATAAATAATTTATAATAATCCTCTTCACTAGATTTTATTAAATCACTTGATATCATATTTAAAAATAATGGTACTAAAAAAGAAGCTGCCATTCCAATTATTATAGACTTTATTAGATTATATCTCTTATACTGTTTCTCAACATCCAATTTAGCATACATAAAATTATTAACTAGTCCACCTAAAATTCCAGCAAAAACCATAATGATAATAATATAAACCATATGCATATTATTTCCCCCTTACATTCTATATAAAAATAATATAGAATTGTTTATATATGTATCCAATCATACCCCAGTTCATTTTCAAAAAACTATTCAATTATATATTTCTTTAATATTCTTTTTACAATATTGACAAAATCATTAGCTGCTCCCCAATCAAAATTAAATATCATTCCTTGCGAACTACCTGTACAAACAGCTCTTAAATTTGTTTGTCCATATAAATCATCTACAATAACAATTAAAGCCGCTCTATTACTTGCTCTAAAGTAAAATTTTTCATATATCATCGTTGCGATAAACTTACCACTTTCTATATCATGATATTCTTCATGTACTAAATCTTCATTCATTTCATTTCTTAATATATCACATACTTCTCTAGGAGATATATTTACATTAAAACTTGTTTTGCTCATAATTTAAGACCCTCTTCCTTGTTTTTATATTTTTAATTTAATTATATCGTAAATCCTTAGTATATAGCTATTTTATCATTTTTTTACATTTTTGTAAACTCACACAAAGCTTTTCTATTCATTGTGATTTGAATTTCTATGAACAACTTGAGTTTGTTATTGACATAAATGCTTATTTGATATAATATCAATGATGATACATTTGGTCATATGACAATAAATACACACAAGGAGTGGTACTAGTGAAACTGAACTTTAAATGTCTCCCATGCAATTTAAATCAAACTTTAAGAATAACTGAACTTCTAAATTGCACAGATGAGCAAAAGAAACTAATTTTCGCAGATGTTTTTGATTATCTTAAAAATATTGACTACGAATTGGCTAATCCACACACAATGAAGGGGATTTTAAAAATCGTAACAAAGTACACTAACAACGCTAATCCATATAGTGAAATAAAGAAATATTATAATAATATCCTATTAGATCAAGCTGAAGCTATTGAAAATATAATTATGAACTCCAATGATTTATTTTTCACTGCTCTAAAAACAGCAATAATTGGTAATATAATAGATTTTGGTCCTGCACATAAATTTAATAAAGATATTATTCTTGAGAAAATAAAAAACGTAGATGATTATAACCTTACTGTAAACAATAGTAATGAACTCAAAGACGCATTATCAAAATCTAAAACTTTGCTATATATAGGAGATAATTGTGGCGAAATAGTATTAGATAAAATTTTTATAAAGTTTATTAAAGAAACTTATCCAGATTTGAAAGTTATATTTGCTGTAAGAGGTAAACCTGCTCTTAATGATGTTACTACCGAAGATGCTCTTATGGTTAAAATGGATGAAGTTGCTGAAATAATTGACAGTGGTGATGGTTCTCCAGGAACTATCTTAGAAAATACAAGTGATAGTTTTAGAGAAGTATTCTTCTCTGCAGATACTGTTATTGCTAAAGGTCAAGGTAACTACGAAGGTTTAAGTGATGTTAATAAAGATAATCTTTTCTTATTATTTATGGCTAAATGTGAAGTGGTTGCAAATATAGCAGGTGTAGAAAAAATGAGTATAGTTTGCCTTAAAAACTAGGCAAGCTATACTCATTCTATATTATTTTAAACTATTATTACTTTTATTGATATATCTGTTTCTTGTTTCTTAATAATACTAAAGTTATTAATCCTCCAATAAACGCTGGTAAAATCCATCCAAAGCCTTTATCATATAAAGGTATCTTATTAATAATATTAGTTATTAAGTCTATTTTATAGCCTGCTTGTACAATTCCATCATGTAAACTTACAATCATAGCTCCGAAAACTGCTCCAAAATAATAACTATTTGGTATAGCATCTCCAAATAGATTTAATAATATTAAAACTATTGCTATTGGGTAAACCGCTACTAACAATGGTACAGCTATACTTACTATCATCTCCACACCTTTATTAGCAAATACACAACTAAATACGCATGTTATTATTACTATCACAATATAAGGAATTTTATCATTGCTTAATTTATTGAAGAAATCACCTACAGTCGCTGTTAAACCTATAGATGTTGTAAGACAAGCTAGAAATGCTACTATCCCTAATGCTACTTTACCAAAGCTACCTAAAGCATGATTTGCAATTCTCATAAGTAATTCTGTCTTTGATAAATCTAATGGATAAACACTATTAGCTGAAGCTCCTAAATAAACTAATCCTCCATAAATTATCGCTAAAAAGAATGCAGCTATAAAACCTGCTTTTATAGTTATTTTTACTTGATCTTGAGTCTTAACATATCCTTTTGCTATAACAGAATATAGTATAACTCCACCAAAAATTAATGAAGCTAAAGCATCCATTGTTTGATAACCTTCATTAAAGCCCACTGAAAATGGACTATCAGACATAACACTTTGTGGACTTCCTATCGGACTCATTACACCTTTTATGATTATAGCTAATATCATTATTAATAATAAAGGAGTTAATATCTTGGCAATTTTGTCAACTATTGTACTTGGTTTAATAACGAAAAATAAGGTCAATCCAAAGAATATAATTGATACAACTACACTTTCTACCTTTGGAAACATCGGTAAAACACCTAATTCATAAGCAGTTGCTCCTGTTCTTGGTATAGCAAGCAAAGGTCCAATAGCTAGAATTACAACAGTTGCAAATATTTTACTAAAGACTGGATGAACTTTATTTCCAATTCTGTCGATCGACCCTCCAGCTTTTGATACAGCTATTATTCCAAGCAAGGGCATTCCTATTGCTGTTATAAAAAATCCAAACCCACATGTAATCCAATTTTTACCAGCAATTAAACCTAAAGATGGTGGAAATATTAGATTTCCCGCTCCAAAAAACATTGCAAATAATGCCAATCCAACTATTATAATATCTTTTGTCTTGTTATTCATTTAATTCCTCCGTTATTTGATATTATTTTGTCAAAATTCTGTCATTTTAGAATATTTACAAAACTAAGAAATATTATAACTTTAATATTTTAATTTGTCAAAGTAAACATTTTTAGTGATTAAATCTTTTTAAATCTTCTTTTGAAAAGAGCCATTCAGACCAGCTAGTAAAAGTCAATAATTTTTTTATTAAATAGGAAAAGATAACTAAGAGCATAGAAAATAAACCAATTAGAAACACGAAAAATTGGCTTTAATTAAGTTTGAAAATTCGGTTTCTATGCTGCAGATTTAACTTGTTTTAATTGACTATATTTTTTAATATGATCTTTTGGTGTAATCATTACATATTCCTTTTTGTCTCTAGAACCGCAAAAACAATATTAACAATTTTCCTCATAATAGAACCAATAGCACATTTTTTAGATTTAGCTACAAGCTTGCTGTCATAATAATTACGTATAACACAATTGACATAGTCACCATTTCGTTTTCGGCGAATAGTTGCCATAGCTATAATATATAGAACTCTTCTAGCTATAGAAGAACCTCTTTTAGACATAGATACTTTACTTGCTTTAAAATTACCTGTTCCTTAGTTAGCTGATTAACGAAAGCGGTTTTAGTATCAGTCAATTGTGATAGTTTCTAGTTAAAGTACGAATATTTAGAATCAGATCGTTAGGTACAATAGAAGTCTTTAAATCATAAGAATATGCTAATTTTGTTAATTCAATTAAAAAAGCAGAAGAGGTATATTCTTTAAAAGCTAAAATCTTTCTAGAATCCACAGGAATCTACCATATTCCACTCTTCCACTTTCTTAAATCTATGGATTTAGATGTATACATCTTAAATCCCCTCATTAGTAATTCTAACAAAAACCGAGGGATTAGGAAAGTTAAAATGATAAAAATGATTCTAAAAGAATTGCAAAATTAGAAAGAGAAGCATCAGAAGTAAAATCAATTTTAATATACTTAGAGATGGGTTTGTAATCAGGAGTAAGGATACTAGGTTTTAGAACCTACATCAATACCAACGCTTAAAAAATCAAAATATCTATTGATAGTAATCACTCCTTTGAAAAAAGTAAGTAAGAGCATCCATTTCATCTAGTGATACATAACCTAGCGCGTTATACGGATATGCCATAAAGGTTCCAACCAGCCAACACATAAAATTCAGTAAATGGATTAATTGTCTGACCCACAGGTATCCAATATTGAACCAAAGAGATTAATAATATTGTCCTAAGGCGTTATTCAAATTTAAGAATACTATGTGCTGACAGTATTGTCCATACCTGTAATGTTCGTTTTTATATTGTATCCTTTAAACAAATTCTTGATCCTCTTGCTTAACATTATTATACTAGGCGTTGATATCAATTCATTATCATCTAAAGTATACCAAGGACTAATATCTTCGTTATCTTACATACAGTCCACCAATGGCTACCTACAAACCAATTTGCACTATTACAATATTTATCAATCATTCATCCTTTTATGTAATTTTAAATTATCTATTTATCTAATTTCTAATTTATTCTAATTTGTCAATCAAACTTTTTATTATCTATTGCCACAAATACTGTATCATTATTATAGAGCAAAAGCATCTAAAAGATGAATTTGAAGAAATTTAACAAATATAACATGGGGGTGATTCAGTGTTGAAAAGAAATTACATAGAAGAATAAAAAAAAATTTGGGTAATAGAAGAAATAAAAGTTTCTAATAAAAAGTTACAAATTTATTTAAGCAATGCTGTTTTATTATGTCAATTTTGTAAGCAAGAATTATCTTGACATAAAATAATATTTCCAAAAAATAGGAGCGCTGTACTAGCTTTACAAAAAATAATTTTAAATACGTTTTGCCCTGAAAGACATTGAAGTTAATCTAGTTTTATTGTTAATTTTATGTTACTATTATATTATATTTTAAATATGGAAATGTTTTGAATGTATTTATTTATATTTTTTTCTGGAAAAGAGGTATTATTAATAATTAAGAATATAAATAAATAGTTATAAAACATTAATGAAGCATAATAAAGGAGGATGAAATGATAAAAAGATTAATCAGTTTAGTAATTATATTAACTTTAGCCTTTGGCATATTTACTCAAAATAGTTTTGCTATAGAGAATTCAAATTATAAAAATTTTATAAGTAAAGAAGGTTCAGAATGCAATTGGAAAACACGAAGTTAATAAAATCAAAAAACAATTTCGTGGAGCTATAAACGCCAAATTGCAGAAAGTAGAAATCGAATATTATAAAATTGATACTGCTGGTAATTATAAAAAAACTAGTACTATCACATTAAATACTAACACGGCCATAAAAAATTATATACACGAATCTTCTGAAAATGCTTTAACTGAAATAGCCAGTATTGGTGATGTGAAAGTTATTACAGAAGATATGGGCATTGTAGGTAGTTTTGAACCATATGAAGAGAAAAGTGCTTTATACCTACCATCAATAATAGGAACTTCTATAGGTTTGGTTGCTGGAGCTTTTGGTCCAGTAGCTGGTGTGATAGGTTCAATAATAGGAACATTTATCCCCCCTGCACAGCAGCCATTTTATAAAAATCCGTTAGTTGAAACTAAGCATAATAGAATATTATTTAGTAGAGATGTTTTAATTTATACAGAGTATGGTTGGCAAGACTATGCTGCTTCTGCCAGATTAGATACTGAACTAATTGCATACTTTTCAGCTTATAATGAAAATACTCAAGACTTTATTAATGAAGATACTCAAGACTTTATTAATGAAGATAAGGATTATGGAACAATCAAAATCGAATATGGAGAAAATTACGACAAAGAACTTTTGACAGATATAGCATTAGATGTATGGATGAATAATAGAAGTAAATATGTTGAATACTATCATGGAGGCCCAGAAGAAATAAACTCTTCAATTATCGACCATTTTGAAGAATGTGCCAAAGAATGGTAATGTTGTAATAAGATTTATATTCAAATCAAATATGATTTGAAATTAATAAAGGTGGAAAATATTAAGTATGAAAACAAAACATATCTTGATTTTAATAATAATAATAATAATGGTTATATATAAGATACCTACAAATGTACAAAGAACTTATAATGGGTATATGGATATTGGAAAAAATCAAAGTAAAAAAATCCAAATAAAATTTAATGGAAAAATAAAAAGAAATATAACAATGCAAAATAAAATAACAGGTACATTAAATATTGATGGTATCTCAATGGAAATTCAATCTAATCAGTATATAGTTTCATTCACAGAAAATTTCAAACATAAATTTGAAGATGATTATTACACTTTACATCAATTAAATAATTCAGGCAGCGATATTGGTAGAATTCTAATGCCCAGAAATTTAAAAATGATATTTGGACGTTTAAGTGCTTTAGATGAAAAATACAATGAAAATGTGTATTTTTTCGCACCAACTGATAATAAAGATGATATATTAAATATTTATGATCAGATTACAGGATCTTCTCTTTCTACAGATTAATTGGCTATATAAATAAACTAATTAATAATTTGAGCAAGCTTATATTGCAAGTTTAGCAAAAAGGCTTGCTCATTTTTTTATGAATTTTTGTATTTATCAATATCATAAGGTTAATGTTAACAGGAAAAATTTTATTTACTCCAAAAGTTCATAACTACTTATCATAAAAGGCATATTTAAATTTCCTAATACTTTTTCTAATAATACTCCTTCTTTTCTAGGATAATTAAACCCATAACTAGCTCTTATACATGCAGTTATAAATTGAACTCCTCTATCTAAAGCCATTGGAAGACTATCACCTTTTAGTAAACTACCTACTATAACGCTTGTAAATGCATCTCCTGTACCGGGAAAATGAGCAGGTATGTATTGACAACTAACTTTCCAATACTTATCTTCTTTGCTGTCATAAGCTATTACTGCTGTGTTTTTAGTGCTTTCTGTAGGAACACTTGTTATGATAACAGTTTTTGCTCCCATATCAGCAAGTCTTTTTAACCATTCTTTTACCTTTTCCTCGGAAATATCTCTATTATATTCTTCTCCAAGAAGATATGCTGCTTCAGTAAAATTAGGTGTTATTATATCAGCTTTTTGTATTAACTTTCTCATATTCTCTACCATTACCATATCCATTGTACTATACAATTGTCCATTATCACCCATAACAGGGTCAACAACAACTAGACATTTATCCGTTTTAAATGTATCAATGAATTTAGAAATTATACCAATTTGTTTAGGAGAACCCAAAAAACCACTATATATACTATCAAACTCTATTTTTTCATCTTTCCAATGATTCATATAATTTTCCATAGTATCTGTTAAATCCACAAAAGTATAATTGTCAAACTCTGTATGACTTGACAAAACAGCTGTTGGCATAGGACAAACTTGCATTCCCATAGTCGATATTATTGGAATAATAACTGATAATGAAGCTCTTCCAAACCCAGCTAAATCATGTATAGCAGCAACTCTTTTTACTTGATTCATATAAACTCTCCCCTATCTTAATCTATAATAGTTAGTTCAAGAACTCTACACTGCTTATATTTTCCCTATTAAATGTGTAAAGCAACTCAGTTTCCCCAATATATTAGTTGTAAAAACCACCAATTAGTTACTAGGGAACCATCTCATGTTTCTTTGAAAGCATGACTTCAAGAGTTCGTTTCTTCATCGCCCATACTTAAATCATAAGAAACGAGCTCTTGTCGGAATCGTCAAAGATTATGAGATGGGTCCCCTCACCAAAAACTTATGAGCTAAACAGTTAATGTTATCTACACATTATATTTAAATTTTAGTTTTGAAACTATCTATTTAATCTGTAAGTAACATATCCTTTATACTCAACTCTTTGTATGCTATCTTCTTTATTTAAAGAACTAATTATATTATCAGTATCAGTACAATTTCTAGAATTTAGAAAACTTTTTATTTCAAAAGTATTCATAGGATGTCTTTTAATTATACTTTTTATAGCTTCTAAATCATCCTTTATATCACTATAGAAGCCTTTTGATACAAGATGATTAATAGAAATTCCTCCTAAAATTTCACAAGCTTTGTTAACTAAATCGTCTGAAGGCTCTAAAGCATATTCTTCTGCTGGAGGTCTAACTGGAGTATTGATATACAATCTATCATATTTTATTTTGCTTATAATATTTTTATAATCATACAGCTTTTGTATATCATCATTAAAATCTTTTACGAGCATAGTTTCAAGCCAAAGCTGACCTTTGTATTGCTTTGAAAAGTTAATTAAACTTTCTAGCATTTCATTAAATTTGATTTGCCCATGGGGTCTGTTAATTTTCTTAAAATCATCCTCATTACTTACATCAAGTGATGGAAGAACTAAATCTGCACAATTTAATGCTTGCACTACCTCATCATTTGTCAAAATTGAACTGTTTGTAATTACTGCTATAGGCTTATCTGTTAGTTTCTTAATATGTAATATTAGATCCTTCAATTTGTTATATAATGTTGGTTCACCCTCGCCAACTATAGTAATTACATCAAACTCTTTATTGGTTTTTAAATACTCTTTTATCTCTTCAATTATTTCACTAACTTCAAAAAAATCTTCTGGCTTAACTTTCATGCTTCTAGTCCTGCCTAACTGACAATAAATGCATGAATAACTACAACAATTATCTTCAATTGGACTAACACCTAATGATATACCCATCCTTCTTGAAGGAACTGGTCCAAATATATGTTTATATTCCATAACTGTATCCCGTTAATTAAATTAGCGGTTTTCACCATCCTTTCTATTTACGACTGTATACTATTAATACGATTTTTGCTCTAAATCATAATGATTTATTAAAACATTGGTTTACTCATTTAATTTTTAGTCAAATTTTTAAGCACTCAAAACTTAAGTGCTTAAGTATTCACTAAAATATTAAAATTGAAAATATATAAATTCATTTGCTTTAGTATAAGCACCTAAAACAATTATTACAAAAAGTGCAGCAAAATACAACCCCCATCTAACATATACAGGTATTTTATATCTATTAAAATCAATGTATCTTTTATTCCTTGGAATTTTTATTCCTTCAATAATAATAGTACATAATATGAATATTACTAAATCAACTTTAGTAAAATGAACTGTCCAAAATAGCTTATAGACAGGTTCTAAATTTAAGCTTAAATGTGTCATGTTTTTTATTATAGTAACTGAATCACCTAAAGAATTTGCTCTAAAAAATATCCATGCAAAATCTACTAAAATAAATGTTATCACCATTTGAATCAGACTATTTAATTTCTTTAATTTTCTAATAGGAGCCATTACCTTATCTCTAATATTTTTGGTAATTATACTAACAACTAAATATCCTCCATGTAAAAGTCCCCATATAACAAATGTCCATGCGGCACCATGCCACAATCCACTCAAGAAAAATGTCACTATTAAGTTATAATAATGCCTCCATTTTACTACTCTATTGCCACCTAAAGGTATGTATACATAATCTTTAAGCCATGAAGATAATGATATATGCCATCTTTTCCAAAACTCTGATACACTCTTTGCAAAATAAGGTTTTTTAAAATTATCCATTAAACTAAATCCCATAATTTGAGATACACCTATCGCTATATCTGAATACCCTGAAAAATCATAATAAATCTGCACTGCAAACAAGACTGTTGCTATTATTATTGTTATTCCATAATAATCATTTGGATTATTATATACTTGATTTACAACAACAGCTATTCTATCTGCAACAACAACTTTTTTAGTAAAACCAATAAGCATAAGTATAAATCCATTTATTACTCTATCATAGTCGAAATCGTGTTTTTCATAAAATTGCGGCAGCAAATTCTCTGACCTTTCAATAGGTCCTGCAACTAATTGCGGAAAAAATGTAACAAACAATGCAAATATCCCAAAATGTCTTTCAGGTTTAATTTTACCTCTGTATACATCTATAGTATAACTAAGTGTTTGAAATGTATAAAAAGATATCCCAACAGGTAGTAATAAGCTTAATGTTGTAGATTCTATATTTATATTTAAAATCTTATTTAAGTCTGTAATTGACTGCATGAAAAAATTAAAATATTTAAAAATAAATAGAACGCTTAAACTGCTTATTAAACTAATATATAAATAAATCTTCTTTTTCTTCAGATTACTTGTCTCATATAATTTTATACTCATCCAATAATTTATTATAGTTGCAAATAATATTAAAACAATATATTCAACTTTCCATGACATGTAAAACAAATAACTAGCTGTTAATAACAGTATCCATCTGTATTTATGAGGTATTAAAAAATATAGCGTTACAACTACTATGAAAAATATTAAAAACTCTAATGAATTAAATAACATATGTCCTCCTAATTTTTTATCCTTTCATATAAATCCTCTGCTAACATTTCATATCCTTTAGGAATTAAGTGTATATGGTCTGAAAATAACTTATAATCAATCTTTCCGTTGTAATTGACATATTTAATTTCTTTTTTTTGATTGAAATAATTATCTATCTTTTCCATATTAGATATATAACCATCCTTTTTAACATTATCACCTAACAATTCATCATTCATTGCTGCCAAAAAGAATAATGTATTTTTGCCTCTTTGCATTTGTAGAATTTTTTCAATAAAAAAAATCTGAGGAACATCATTGTTAAATGTAAAAGGTAAATCAGTATATATGTATTTGTAATCCTCTTGTTTCATGAGATCAAATAAAAATGTTTTTTTGTTCCATGCTTGTACTATTTTTTCCGTATCATGTGCAAAAGCATTATTTAAATTCCCTTTAAAGTAGTCTCTATACCTCAATATTGAAAGCCTTGTATTTAAGTAATGTTTAATAGTATTAACGTAATAATCTCTATTACTTTCTTTTTGTGGATAAAACTCTGTATATACTTTATCATATGTTTCTCTATCTAGCTCACATAGATAATCTTTCATCCAAAAAACTGGTGTACTATATGGTACAGAATTAATGAAATCCGGATATATAGTATTAATAATAAGATTATCTGATGATATACTGTATTTATCCATTAATTTTAACATTACATAAATATCACCCATTTGCATTGAGGGTATAGCTAGATTATAAACTTTGTCAAAGCTGCTATCTTCATTTACCAGCTTATTCATGTAATAACCAATAGATTGGTGCTGACTCCCAGGACTGCTATAACCAACAGAATCTCCTAATATAACAATATATTTATCAATTTTATTACCTTCAATATCATCAGCAATTACTTCAAAAACTGCTTCAATACTGTCTGTATAATCCTTAAATACATCATAATTCACTCTATAATCATATATATAATCTGTTTTGAATATTTTAGCAAATCCTATTTGAAATATCAGTAAAAATAAAAAAATAAAAACTATTCCTCTTTTAATAAATTTTTTCATCTTGTAACTCCTTTAATTTTTATACTAGAACATTGTAAATATCCAACCCAGATTATTCAAAGTTATACGAACAATCAGGGTTCAATTTACTATACAAATTTAACTTTTATGTTACAAAATTCTCAGCTCTATTATATTAAAACATCTTGATTAAGTAAATAATTTTATATTTTTATATTTTTATTTCACAAAGAAATATTCACATAGCTCAATTGAATTTTATTAACTATTTGACGCATAAGAAAACCTCCTAAAGTATATAACTCTTTCTACTTTAGAAGGTTTTCTTCACTTTATATCTGCACCAAAAACAGCTACATTCTGCATAAAACTAACAAATTCTCTATCTTTCCACTCAAGAGAGGTTTCTACTAGTCCTAAACCATCTGCATTATATAGCCCTATAATTCTCTGCATTGCATATAGATTATACACTCCGTTTCTTCTAAAATCAATAGGATAAAGCCCTCCTAAAGGCATTACTGCCCCTTTTATTGGCTGTTTAAGTTTTCCATTTTGATCATATAATTTTGAAAGGTAGTCTTTATCCCTATTTCTTATGTCTATAATAAATACTTTTTTAACTTTTTTACTAGTAACTTTAACTGCATAATAGTCTAGATAATCAACTTCGTAAGTGTACTGTTTGTAAAACTTATCCGAATCAAAAATAGTTATATATTTTCTGCCACGATAGGTATAAACATAATAGAATGCATAACCCCCACTACCACCAGAATCTATAGATATCATAATATCTAGTATTTTGTTTCCTGTAAAATCACCTAAAAACAATGTTGGATTATAACCAGCGTCATTTTCTGGTGAAATAATTGTATATTTATATGTTCTGCAATTAAATATTACAAGCTTTATTTCAGTAACAAATGGACTGCTAGAGTCAATTTTTTTTCCTATAAGAAATATACTATCTAAAAAACCATCTCCGTTTACGTCTCCTCGTTTAAAGTCCAAAATAATATAATTACTATCTAAACCATTTTGACTGTAATAGTAAAAAGGATAGTAATACATAATTTTCCTCCTCATATCATCAAGTCCCAGATTATCCACACAACTTAAGATACTATTCTGCATCCTATTTTTTTAAGTTATATCAACCCAGATTAGTCATAGAAAATTTAATACTTTTTTTAAATGATGCTCATTCTTCGAATGAGTAAGCGATTCACATAAAATCATAGATTTTAGTTCTCTGCTTATGTTTATAAGGCATATATTAAATTCTCGACGTACCAACTAGGTATGCCTTCGAATTCACTACACACCTTCTAATTCAAAACTATACAGCATATTATGGGGCGTTATATGAATAATCAGGGATTAACATTCTGGGATATATTATCATAATATGAGATATTATATTTAATTGATACAAGCAGGTTATGCTTTACATGCTTTTATATATGGTGCTTTCATTTTATACACAATTTCTACTCCGTTTTCCAACTCATCCTTTATTCTATTAACTCCACTTTCAATATCTTCATCAGTTAAAAATCCAAACATAGAATATCCTCTTTTTTTAGCTAGCTCTATCAATTTAAAGCCATACTTATGATCATAGCCAATCATAACCTCGTTTGTTTCTATATCTGTAAAATTATTTTGTTTTAATTTGCAGGTTAATTCATTTAAACTCTGGTACCTTCCCAGTTCATATTCTAATGTCTGTGGAAAATATTTTGTAGTAAGTCTGTTTTTTATATGATCATGACTGTCTGTAAAAATATATAAAAAGCCACCTTTTTTCAGTACTCTATTTATACTTTTGAAAAATTTATCAACTTCTTTTATATGATGTATTACATCAACCATATAAATTAAGTCAAAGGTACAATCATTATAAGCTTCTAATATTGTTGCGTCTCCTAAAGTAAATATTGCATGATTACATTTTTTCTTAGCTTTTGATAACATACCTCGGGATTGATCTATCCCATAGATATTGTTAAAGCTTTGTTCAAATATCTTTAAATAATTACCAGTGCCACAACCTATCTCTAATATATAGCTGTCAGTATCTATATCACTATCTTGAATCATTTTGTTAATTAATTCAACCTCACCATATCTAACATCATCATACACTTTTGATATATCATCATAATTATAAGTAATCATATTATAACTCCTCCCTAATTCTATACCAATAATTATAAATATGATTATATCCTAATTGCTCATATAATTTCTTTGCAGGTACATTATCTCTTACAACCTGTAGATATGATTTTTCAACACCGTTTTTCTTTGCTTGGTTTAGTATAGCCATCATAATTTCTGTTGCTAAACCTTTTCTTCTATTATCTTCACTTACATATACGTTGAATATACCAACATATCCTCTTTCAATAATCCCCAAGCCTGTAGCTATGCACCTTGCATCTTTGAATATTGAAACACAAATAACAGGTAATACTAAGTTCTCATATAATTTCTTTATAGCACTATACTCAGTCTTGCTTTTTTTGCTTAATTGAATAAAATTATCCAGCCATCCATTATACATAGTTTTTTCTATTTTAATATTTTCATCATAAGCGTAATTATCATCCAAATCCATGTCCATGACACACGTTACAGCTTCTTTATTATATCCTTTTTCTTCTAAAATTCTATCTAATTCCAAACTAACATCATCTTCAGATATCTTGAAAACTACCTTTTTATCTTGTTTAGTATAAATATTTTCACATCTAGTAATTTTAGTTTTAATATCTTCAATAGAAGGATACATTGCATATACTGAACTTGCCCTTTTACTGCTATAATCTTTTGATATTCTTATAATCCATCCATCATAGAAAATTGTATTAAGTGCTGGTAATGCATTCATGGATAATTCCTCTATGAATTTAACCATTTACAATTCCTCCCCTTTAATAAAATTATAAATATCATCTAAAGCTTTCTTTATCTTGATTTCATTAAGGTAATAATAAATTGAATTCCCCTCCTTTGCTTGTATATCTACAAAATTTGTATCCTTAAATATTTTCAAATGTCTAGATATCGTTGAAGCATTAACATCTAAAATCTTTGCGATTTCATTTGCACTCATACTTTTATTAATCAATAATTTTAGTATTTTTAACCTAGTCTTGTCATTGAAAGCAGAAGTTTTTAACAAAAGCATATCAGAGGGTTCTATAGGCGTTATTTCCTTACTCTCAAGTCCTATATAAAATATAAAATTATTATCATTGTACCAAAAGGTAAAATTTCTACATGCATACAATGAAGGCATGATTATTATATTCTCTATAGCTGCTATCTCAACTTCAAAATCTGGTTTTATATGAAAATCTATAATATTATCTCTTATTTCAAATCTATCAGTAATACTGGTAAGATAATTTAAAATACCTTGTTTAGATATATTCTCATCAATTTCAAAAACCTTGTCTGTTAATTGCTTGTTGTTTTTTGAAATTTCAATATTAAAATAATTCTGCCACAAATTCAATATAAAATTGACTTCCTGTTTCATTGAATCGTCATTTAACAATAAAGACGGTTTTTCTCTAAGTTTTAGAAAAATTTCTTCCACAGAAGATCCTATATTTAATACAATATTTATACTATTTGCTATAGCATCTAGATACCCATTTGTCTCATCACCAAGCTTAAATATCTGTTCATACTCTTGTTCATTTAATTTATTATGTAAATTTGTTAACTGCTTACAAAAAGGTTTAAACCTCTCTCCCATGTATATCTCTCTTAAACTTAATAACAAATCTAATAATCCATAATAACCCTGCTTTAATTTCATAAATTCCTCCTTTTGCATATTTGTGCATCTACGCAAATATTAGCATATTTTTATCTGTATGTCAATATTAAACATTATAATTTTTTATTATTTTTGAGTGAATCAAATACAGTTCCATAGACAGCTAGCAAAATACACACTGTACCAATTACAGTATTTATTCCAATATGTTCACCTAAAAACACAGCACTTAAAATTATACCTGTAATTGGTTCTAATGTACTTAGTATTGATGATTTAACTGAGCCAATTATTTTTACTGCATCTATGAACATTAATAGTGTAAAAATAGAAATGCATCCGAGTACTATGAATAAACTATATGCTTTCCAAGAAATATTAAGCTTTATAGTATTCGTAATAGTTCCAAAAGTAAATAATGCCAAAAAACAAAATACTGTTAAATACAAAGTTAATATTATACTATCAAGCTTTCTCAAGCTGCTATGATCAATTATTAAAATATATACCGAATAACTCATTCCTGACAAAATTGCAAATGTAATACCTTTTGCATTTAGTTCAATATGACTAAAGCCTATCAAAACCCATATTCCTATAAGTGACATTAATAATGCACCAATTTTATATTTATTTAATTTTTCTTTAAACACTATAAAACATAATAATGTAACTACACACGGATAATTAAAATGCAATACGGTTGCTAAACCCACATCAATGTATTGATAAGATTTAAATAATATCAATGCGGTAGTTGCATAACCGATTATACTAGTGATTATTATTTTAGGAATAAGCTTTATATCAAGCTTTAAGCTCTTTTTAGTTAACAATACATAAAAAAAGAGCAATATTGATGCTACAAAAAATCTAATTAATACTAAAGTTATTGGATTAGCTCCATATTTATATGCATAAGAAGCTATTATCGGCATAATACCAAAGCCTACAGCTGAACACATAGCTAAAAGTATTCCCTTTATATTATTATTACTATTCATGTCTATATACCCCTATCATATTTGTCATTCAATTCATTTTAAAACTTCTAGCATATATTTTCAATAGTAAACATAGAAAATTATGAGCAGTGAACTAAAATCTATGATTTTATGTGAATAGCAGGGTTCAATATTAATTTATACAAAAAAAAATGAAATGTCTCAAAATGAAATTATTCTATATTGTAGAAATATCTAATATCCATTTTGAAACACTCTAAAAAATAATAGTTATATATTCGCCCTAGACTGTAGTTAATGAATAATCAGGGTTCAAGTTTTCTATGGTTTATATATAACTCCTTCAAACATTATTACGCCTGTTCTACCATGTTTGATAAAATATAAAAACGGTCTATTTGCATATAAATTTATTATCTTCTCTGGAGGAGGTGCACTACCACATAAACCAACAGATGTTAAAGCCGCTGCTTCTGTACCTTCCTCATCAACTGATATCACACATTTTTGCTTAATTTTATCTACCCACAATGGTTCTGGGTTTTCTTTAAATATTCCATTAAGATTAGCCCTGTACGCAATAAAAATATCTTCCACACCTAGTTGTCTTAATGCATCATTTAAATTATATTCAGCTTCATACTTGAATTTAGGTAATTTAATATTACATTTAATATATTCCTTGTTTTTGAGTTTATCATTTAGTTCTTGGTAACTAAATTCTTTTATGTAATCATCTATATTACCTTTTGGAATAACTATATTCATACTACATCCATAATAACTTAAGCTTCCATAAGTTATTTCTTCATCCTCATAACATGACATTTGTCTTTGTGCATTCATCATATCTACATCTATTTCGCTGCCATCTTTCAAATGGAATTTTTCTGTTTCTGTATTCTTTTTATTAAATTGATCCACCCATTTCCCATTAAAATATACTGTATTAAAAATAAACAGTCTATCTAATACATCAAGCTTTTTTATATAATCTTTTATCATGCCATTTGTTTTATCACTAATCCACTTATTCATATCATCTTTACTATCACTATCGTTAAAATCTACACTATAAACTCCACTGTCATAATATTCTTGAGCTATTTTGACAAATTCATCTCTTAATTTGTATCTTTCATCTACCCATATTGAATTAGCAGATTGTACTAAGGTTGTTTTTTTCCCGCCTTCGTCATATCCTGTTTCGTTTAATAAATTTAACAGTAAGCAATATTGTTCATTTAGTGTTTTTTCATCTAAATGTGATTTGTTGATTATGTCCATTAATTCTTGTTTGGTATTTTCTTGAGCCCCATTTGTTAAAACAGATAAAGCTACTGCTAAACTTAATGGAGAAGTTATACTATTTTCTTTTCCATCAGAACAAGATTTGATTAATGTTTCTCCTAATTCATTAATACTAGTTGCTACTTCTTTATTAAATTCATTATCTTTTGTTTGTACTTTCATTAATTTACTTGAGCTATCAATCTTACTAATAGTATTTGTACTGCACGCACATAAATTAATCATAATTAAACAAATAATAGTTAGAAAACTAATTTTTTTCACAATAATCCCCTCCTAATTACTATAGACTATAAAGCATGGCATTTTGTTCCAAATATAATTTTTATTATTTAAAAAGCTCAAATTCAACACTAATTCTGAATTTGAGCTTTTTTAGCATATATTTTAACACAATTTTAAAAGGCTCCAATTAATCTTGCAGCCTTACTAAAAATTTATCTATTCATTATACTTAAACAATTAATTCTATTCCATCTTTTGTGATTCTTATTATTCTCTTTTTTAATAATCTGCCTACTGCCTTTTTAAATGCACCTTTACTTATATTTAATTGCTGTCTGATTTTTTCAGGAGAACTGTTATCATTCAAATACAGTTTCCCTTTGTTTTTCAAAAGCTTATCCATTATAATATTCACATCTTTATCAATTTGCTTGTATGTTTTCTGTCTAATACTTATATACATTTTACCATCTGGCCTGATTTTAGTGACTCTACCTTCTATATTATCACCAATTCTAATATCACCAAATAATTCATTGTTAGGTATCATTGCATGATATCTGTAATCTATAGCAACAAATGCACCCATTTCTCTGTTTAATTTATACACAAAACCTTTAACTGAATCATTTACCTTATATGGTGACTCAGTACTCAACAAATCATAAACATTCATAGTTGCACATAGTCTAGAGCTCTTGTCAATATAAACACCAACTAAATACTCTCTACCTTGAACAATTTTATCTTTTTGCTCTTTAAACGGTAAAAACAAATCTTTATCTAATCCCCAATCAAGAAATGCACCAAATTTTGTTATTTCAATAACTTTTAGAAAGCCAATTTCACCTACTGTAAGTTTGGGTCTATTTGTTGTAGCAACTATTTTATTACTAGTATTTCTATAGACAAAGACCTCAATTTCATCACCTATTTTAAGCTGATTCTTAATTTCATTATTATGTAGCAATATTTTATTATTTTCCTTTTTACCTTCACTTAAATATACACCCTTTGAGCCAAAATCAATTACCTGTAATTTCTGTATTTTACCTAATTCTATCATATTCTCTCCTTATTTATATATATTTTATCTCATATTAATTAGCTATAGTAAATATATCATTATACATAATGGATTTCAAGGTAGTAAAATGCAATGATTATACATTATTTATTTTTTTAATCTATATAAGTGCATTTTAGCTCGAATAATTTTACAGTTAAACATCCAAACGAATACATTATTCTAATGTTTTTGCACTATTATAGATGTATAAAAATTAGCAATACGGTCAACAGAAAACTTTCACTCACTAACTCAAATAAAATAGGAGAGGTTGAAATCTATACAAACCCTCTCCTGTTATTAATTCTAGTTACCATTCATTTTATTTGCAAATTCTTTTATTCTATCAACATCCATACCATTACTTTTCTTCACATCCCCCTTATCTCCTTTAGAAACCATCTTAATAATTAAACGATCAAAAAACTTAGCTTTATCCATGATTATTTCACCACCAAAATAATCCTTAGCAACAGCCTTTTCATATAAGTCACTTGGAAAATTCATTTGCATCTGCTTCAATGCCTGCTCACCAGTTGATGTACATGTTATAAATAACCCAGCTTCTTTATTTTGCAAAACAGATAAGTTTTCCAAACAAAATTTCTTAACTCTCTTTCGTAGCATCCCTGCATATATTGAACCTCCAATAATTACCTTGCTATAAGAGCTTAGGTTATGCACTTTATCTACTTGAAGATTAACACTATTTACATCACCTTCTAATTTTCTAGTCAAATATTCCACACACTTATCTGTAAAACCATATTTTGAATCATACACAATTAGAATACTCATCTCAAAGCCTCCTCTACTGCTAATTTAATAACATTACTGCTCATGGTAGCACCACTAATACAATCTACCTGTAAGGATTGTTTTTCAATTATATCATCAACAATTGCCTCAGCCTTCTTGCCTAAACCACATTCATGTTCTTTAATAACAATATCTTGAATTATATTATCTTTAACCGTAACAACAACCTTTACTTTAACAAAATTTGTCTTGCTATCACCTTCATATATACCATCTGCAATTGTAGATAGGTTTACATTACTTATCTCCACTGCTTCGTACTTCGTTGTCTTAAGCTTAACAAAAATACCAACTATCACTGCTATACATAATACACAAACACTTAATATAATTTTCTTTCTCATAAGCCCACCTCTTACCTTTTAATACCATTAATTAAAACTTCTAGTTGTCGATTAATCAACCTACATCTTTGTTCGTCTGTTGTTTTTTCAATAATTAATCTAAGAACAAGGCCAAACACTGATACCCACAAAGATTGAGCTGTTAGTTCTACATCACAATCTGCAAAAACACCTTGTTTTATACCTTTTTTTATACTCGCACATAATTTCTGAATTGATTTTCTATCGTTACTAACACCCTTATGCAATAAACAAGTATACTTCAAGATAGAAGGTCTCTCACATAAAAGAAAAGCTTTGTATTCATCTTGAAACTTAAGTACAGTATAAATGTAATGCATAAAATCTTCTTTAATTTCTTTTTCAGGATCATTATTATCAACTTTCAAGGTTGATAAACTTTTGAGAATCTTTCCATAACCCTCTTTTAACAATGTATCCACTATTTCATCTTTATCTTTAAAATAATGATAAATGATGCCTGGTGAATAATCTAAAATATTTGTTATTTTTCTTATAGACAGCTTATCAATGCCTTCCTTAACTACAATTGACCGTGCAGTATCTAGTATTAATTGCCTTGTTTCCTCTTTTTTTTGTTTCTGTCGTTCTCTACCCATGATTATTCATCTCTCTTCTATTTATTAACTTTATTCAAATATTAAACACTGTTTAATTATTATTATATATATTCCATTCTACTTTGTCAAAAAATAAAACAAAGACGTTTTAACATTTACTACTTTTAAATATTTCTGAAATTCATATGCTAGTATAAAGAATATATTTATTAAAGTGCACACAAAAAAAGGTAGCGTTACTTCATCTTGAAATCTTCTAATTCAGAAACTTACAGCATATTATCGGGAGTTATATGAATAATCAGGCTTAAATACTATCAAAATATAAACTTTCATGATAAAATATCACTATTAAACAAAGCAAAGGATGATATCAATGAATGTTTTAACTGTCAAAAACTTATCTAAAAGCTATGGTGAAAGAAATTTATTTAAAGATTTATCTTTCATTATTAATGATACAGACAAAATAGGTTTAATTGGTATAAATGGCGCAGGAAAATCTACATTATTAAAGGTGCTAAGTGGTCAATTAAGTGCTGATTCTATGGATATAATTATGCCTAAAGGCATTACTATTGAATATTTAGACCAAAATCCAAATTTTGATCCTAATAATACTATCTTAGAACAGATATTCAAGAGTGATAATCCGAAAATACAATTAATCAAAAAATACGAACGTGCAGTTGAAACTGTAACTGATGATCTGATGAGTCAAAAAGAATTATTAAATTTATCTAGTGAAATGGACAAATCTAACGCTTGGGAACTTGAAAACCAAGCTAAAACTATACTAACAAAGCTTGGTATAACTGATTTTGATGAAAAAATTGGAGAATTGTCTGGCGGGCAACGAAAAAGAGTAGCATTATGCTCATCATTAATAACACCCAGCGATTTATTAATATTAGATGAACCTACTAACCATATGGACAATGAAACTATAGATTGGTTAGAAAAATATCTTACTACTAGAAAAGGTGCATTATTAATGGTAACTCATGATAGATATTTCTTAGATAGAATAACTAATAAATCATTTGAGCTTGATGAAGGAAATTTATATGTTTATACTGGTAATTATTCTGAATTTCTTCAAAAAAAATTAGAAAGAAAAACTCATGAAGCTATAATGGAAAATAAAAGACAGCAACTATATAAGAAAGAATTAGCTTGGATAAGAACTGGTGCAAAAGCAAGAACAACAAAACAAAAAGCTAGAATTCAACGTTTTGAAAATCTAAAAAAATCAGAAATTAATGCAGATGAATCAAACCTAGAGATTTCATCTGCTTATACTAGACTAGGCAAAAAATTAATAGAAATTAGCAACATTTCAAAATCATATGATGCTAAAACAGTGATCAATGATTTTAGCTATATATTATTAAAAGATGATAGAATAGGTATTGTAGGAAATAATGGAATGGGTAAATCAACCTTATTAAATACTATAACAAAAAATTTATCACCTGATACCGGTACTGTTGAACATGGTTTAACTCTAAAAATCGGTTATTTAACACAAGAATCAGAAAACATGGACTTAGAATTAAGAGCTATTGAATACATTAAAAAGGGTGGAGAATTCATAACCACTGATGAAGGTATAAAGATTAGTGCTTCTCAAATGATGGAAAAATTTCTTTTTACTAAAGAAATGCAATGGTCATATATTAAAAAATTATCAGGAGGAGAAAAAAGAAGGTTGTATTTGTTAAGAACACTTATGGAGGCTCCCAATGTATTAATATTAGATGAACCTACAAATGATTTAGATCTTGATACTATAAAAATTTTAGAAAACTATATAGAAGAATTTAGCGGTCCAGTAATAACTGTTTCTCACGATAGATATTTTTTAGATAAGATATGCAACAAAATATTTTCTTTTGAAAACACTGGAAATATTTTTATAAATAACGGTAATTATTCGGATTACAAAGAAAAACGTGTACAAGAAAATATAAATAATGATACTAAAAAAACTTTCAAACCAAATAAACCAACAATAAAAAATCGACCTAAACTAAAATTTTCTTATAAAGAAAAACTTGAATATGAAAATATATATACTGATATTGAAAAGTTAGAAACGCAAATAGAAGAAATAGATAAAAAGATAGAAGTATACTCAACTGATTATATAAAACTTCAAGAACTTATGGATAAAAAAAATGAATTAGAAGAAAATCTAATGTATAAGCTTGAAAGAGAAGAATATTTAAGCAATCTTGAAAAACAAATAAATGATAGCAAAAAAAAAGCTGAATAACCATCAGCTTTTTTTGGTTAAATTATTTACATACCCTTCAACTTTTTTATATTGTTATTATTCTCATTGTTCCATTTTTTACTATCAAAATTATTATCAATGCTCAACATTTTTCTTAAAGATGATTTGCCTCTAAATAATCTTGATTTAACAGTACCAATGCTTATTTTTAACTCTTGACTAATCTCTTTATATGAAAAATTTTTGTAAAAATACAGGTATATAACTTCACCATATTTGGGATTAAGACATTTAACCTTGTCTAAAATGAACATTCTTGCTTCCTCTTTTATTAGATTATCTGGAATCGATAATAGTTCATTGTATTTGAGCTTATCAATGCAATACTGTTCTACTTTAATATTTTTTTTATTTTGATTATACTTTAACTTAGCAAAATTGTAGGCTATAGTATAAATCCATATTTCAAGCTTGTTTTTATTTTTTAATTGGTCTATCTTATCTACAGCTCTCATTACAGTGTCTTGCACAACATCATTAGCATCATAATCATTTCCTAGTACTGAATAGGCAATATGATAAATTTTACTTTGATAAGTATTGAAAATTTCAACATATAAATCCATTTTGTCTCTTTCATTATTTACCAATTTATACACCTCGATCAGTGGTTCACATTAAATTAAAATTTAAGTACCCTGTTCATAATTCAGAATTATACAGTATATTATCGAAAGACATATGAATATCAATGATAATAAAACGCAAAACTTAGAAACTTATACAATTTTCTAAATTTAAATACAATACTATGAAATATAAAATTTTTTAATTTAATAACTTTTTATTAAATTAGTAAATACTTTTAATGTTATATAATTTGTTTCATTTACTTAATCCCTAAATATGTATAAGTTCTAAAATATGTCTTTATTATATCACCCATTTATGAAATATTATGTCATATTTTCTGGTAAATGAAATAATTTTTAATTCTTTCTATTACATTTTACGACAAAAAAACTTATGAATAAATCATAAGTTTTAGGAAATGTGGAATAATTAGCTCTAGACCTGCTGGTATAATGATATCTTATGTTCTTATGTCAAGAGGTTATAAGTTTTTCTAATTCATTTGTATATTTTAATCCAACCCCAGTATCTCAAGCTTGATTACTATAAGTTATAGCTAAATCTACTATCTCCATATCAAATTATTCTGAAATCATTTACATATTTCGCTAATTATTTTAGATTTATTATATAAAATCCTATAATTTTCACTACCAGACCTAGCATTTCTAATAAATTTATAATAGTAAGTTCCTTTTTCTAATTCAAAAACCTTATTGGTAAATTTCTTATCATCAACTTCATATTTTTCAATAATTTTTCCATCTTCTTTCTCTAATACAAATACAACTTTTCCTAATCCTATTTTTATATTATGCAAGAAATACATTTTAGTCTTTTCATTAACATCTAATTTAACTTTTTCTTCTTGTGAGCTTTCACCATATGTTATATTAGCTATATCATATTCTATATTTGACGCAGTTTTTGTAACATAGTAAATACTAAAAGAAAAGAAAGCAAGTGAAAGTATTAATATTATATATTTAATAGTATTTTTCATTTTTGTCCTCCCTAAAATTTATACTCATAAAAGCAAATTAATTTATAATTAACCAGACAAAAGATTATATTTATTACTAACATACAAGCTATAAAATAATTAATTCCTACACCAAACACAACCAGGACAATAATCTGTTTAATACTCATCATCACTACTCCCAATACAAAGAATATCAAAGTAAATAATAGCCATCCTGATTTATATGCTACTAAGCCAATATTCAATAAGAAGTTATATATTAAAAATGCAGCTGTCCATGATAATAATATTATTCTAAATAAATCAAATACACCTATTGTCATAAATTTTTTACCAAACATAAAATTTGTTTTAAAACAATACATAGTCACAATAAATATTAATGTAAGTATAATACTTCTAATTAAACCCTGTTTAATTGTTGTCTTTCCTAATAGCTTTCTAGGACAATTTAAAGAAACCAAATGTGGTATTACAGATAAAGATATTAATAAACCATATATGGACATATATATTAGTATGTATATGCTAATTTGTAATTTTATCGATGTCATAAGTGTTTGAACAGTCATACTATCATCAAATATTAATCTTGTACCTATATTTATAGATAAATTAATTACTGCTATAAAAACAATTATACCAATTATCAGTTTATCAAATACAAACATTGATTTTTTTATATTTTTTGCAGAAATCATATCTTGTCTCCCCCTTTGCTAAGATTAATAAATAGTTTTTGTAAGTTAATCGGTTTAAAATCTATTCCTATATCTTTCACAACTCTCTTTTCAGCATCTGTAAAACTATCATATACAGTATATGTTGCCATCCTACCAATAATCTGTTTATTGATTATCCTTTTGCCCGCCAACACACTTTCAATTCTATCTTTATCTCCTTCTAAAACCTGTGCCTTTAGCTTAGTCTCTTCTGTAGAAGTATTTAAAATCAACTTACCTTTATGTAATATATATATGTGTTCAAATAAATTTTCTAATTCATTGATCAGATGAGTAGATATTATTATAGTTCTTGGATTTTCTTCATAATCACTTAATAATTTCTCATAAAACAACTCTCTGACAATAGGATCTAAACCTATATATGGCTCGTCAAACAATGTCATAGGAGCTCTACTAGCAAGACCTATAACAATTCCTACACAAGTCTGCATTCCTCTTGATAATTTATCATACTTTTTGTTAGTATCTAAATTAAAATCCTTTATTATTTCATTTGCAAAAGCCTGATCCCAATTAGGATAAATATATGATGCAAATTCAATGAGTCTTTTCACTTTTATTCCTTTTATATTATTACACAATTTTATAAAATCTCTTGATAAACAAATAGTTTGTGTTAGTTCATCATCATTCTTTAATAATTTACCATCTATCCTTATTTCCCCTGTTGTAGGTATTAGCTGATTTGCCAAAAGCTTCAAAAGTGTTGTTTTACCAGCACCATTTCTTCCAATTAATCCATAAATCTTATTTTCTTCTATTTCAAAGGAAATGTCATCTATACTCTTGGTTTTACCAAAATGTTTACTCAAATTAGTTACTATCCAATCACTCATTCTTAAAACCTCCTGTACAATTATTGATCATGTTTATTATTTCATCCTTACTAATACCTAGTTTTTCTCCTTCCTGCAAAAGCTTTATTATAAAATCATTCATAAAATTTTTTTTCCTTTTCAATTTAATCAAATCAACAGCACCTTCTTTTACAAACATACCTACCCCTCTTTTCTTGTATACGATATTCTCATCAACTAATATGTTTAAGCCTTTTCTGGCTGTTGCTGGATTGACATGTAGAAGTGTCGATAACTCATTTGTTGAATAGACCTTTTCTTCTTCCTTTATTATGTTTTTCAAAATTTGATCTTCAATCATATCCGCTATCTGAATGAATATAGGTATCGTTGAATCAGTTTTTAATTCCATAAGAAATCTCCTCTTTGTTATTTGGTTAGTTACTTAAGTAACTAAGTATATATCTAATTTACCATTTGTATTTACTTTTGTCAATTATATTTTTTCAAATTATTTTAGTTGAATATATAACTAAAATTTTATAAAATGAAAGTAATTATGTAAAATGAGGTGAATTAATGTTATTAGTTGAGAATTTAAATCATAGTTTTGGCGGTAGAATTATTTTAGACAATGTATCTTTTAGATTAAAAAAGGGCGAGCATATTGCATTAATAGGTGCTAATGGTGAAGGTAAATCTACTTTTTTAAATATAATAACCAGAAAAATAATGCCAGATGAAGGTTTAGTGCGTTGGGCAAAAAAAGTAAGTGTTGGATACCTTGATCAACACACTGTTTTAGAAAAAGGAAAAACAATTAGAGAAGTTTTAAAAACTGCTTTTAATACATTATTTGATTTAGAAAAAGAAATGCTTCAGATGTATGACAAAATGGGCAGTGCAACTCCTGAAGAGTTAGAAAAATTGATGGAGGAAACATCAAAGATACAAAATACATTAGAACTAAGTAGTTTTTACAATATTAATGCTAAGATTGAAGAGGTTGCGAATGGTTTAGGTCTAGGAGATATTGGACTTGATAAGGATGTCTCTAAGCTTAGTGGTGGTCAAAGAACAAAAGTTTTACTTACAAAATTACTCTTAGAAAATCCTACAATATTAATTTTAGATGAGCCTACAAATTATTTAGATTTTGAGCATATAGAATGGCTTAAGATTTATCTGCAAAATTACGAAAACAGTTTTGTATTAGTATCTCATGATATTCCATTTATCAATTCTGTTTCTAACGTTATTTACCATATGGAAAATGGCAGTATCACCAGATATAAAGGAAATTATGAAGATTTTCAGCATATGTACAATGTTAAAAAGAAACAATTAGAAAAAGCTTATGAAAAGCAGCAAAAAGAAATAAAAAATCTTGAAGATTTTATAGCAAGAAATAAAGCAAGAGTTGCAACTACAGGAATGGCAAGAAGTAGACAAAAGAAACTTGATAAGATGGATAAGATAGATAAACCAAGAGAAAAAATTAAACCAACTTTTGAGTTCTTAGAAGCAAGAGCACCTTCAAAAATAATATTTGAAGCTGAAGACTTAGTATTAGGTTACAATGAACCATTAACTAAGCCATTAAATGTGCAATTAACAAGAGGCTTAAAAATAGCACTAAGAGGTGTTAATGGATTAGGAAAAACTACACTCTTAAAAACACTAATCAGAGAAATAAAACCTTATGATGGCAGTGTAGTTTTAGGTGATTACCTTGAAATAGGTTACTTTGAACAAGAATCTTCTAACGATAATAATAATACTGCCCTCGAAGAAATTTGGAATGAGTATCCTGGTATGTTAAATTCAGAAGTTCGTTTAGCGCTGGCTAAATGCGGCTTGTCAAATGATCACATAACAAGTAAAATGAAAGTTTTAAGTGGTGGCGAAGCAGCAAAAGTAAGGCTGTGCAAGATAATGCTAAGAAATATAAATTTCTTAGTTTTGGATGAACCTACTAATCATTTAGATGTTGATGCCAAGGAAGAACTTAAGAAAGCTTTACAGACTTTTAAAGGTACTGTTTTAATAGTATCTCATGAACCTGAATTTTATATGGATATCGTTGATGACGTGTGGAATATTGAGGATTGGACTACAAAGATTATTTAGGAAGTGATAATATGTATGACAATTTAACAATAGTAAGAACTCAAGAAAAAGCTTATAAAAAATACTGCGTAAATGATAGTATTTTTTATTCAAATAATTTTTTTATTGCTTTAGATAAAAAGAATAATATTATAGCAACAGGTGAATTATACGTTCAAAATCATTCACTTGCTGATTTATATACCAAAGTGTTTAATGATAATTATTTAGAAGAAAATTTAATTGATATGTTTTTTAAAGAATGTCTGTATTGGAACCCTTATATTGAAACCATAACATGTACATTTGGAGAGTTATATAATGAAAATCCTGCTAAAATATTTGAAACAGAAATATCATCAATACTCCCTTGTCAATTAACTGTAAGTGACAAAAAACTAAAAAATGTAACCAAATGGCTTGATAGTCCTGAAAAAGTAATAGTGCCTGTAGTTGAAATTAATAAAGCTTTATACCTTACCGACGGACACACCAGATTAGTTAGAGCCTATTTGCAAGATTACCAAAAAATATATGCCTTTTATGATCAAGACATAGATGCTACTATGTATCCAGAGTTTATTAAATGGTGTGAAAATGAAGACATTACTTCTATTAATGCTCTTTCAAAACGTATAGTTAGTGAAGAGTCTCATAAAAAACTATGGCTAGATAGATGTCAGGAATATATTAAGAATAATAGAACATAACAGCATAACTCAAGCTGAGATTTATAGGTACAAATGGGATGTCTTAGAGGTTTTGAGCCATCCCATTTTAAAATTATCTGCTTTTTGATTTTGTAATAAATTTTTAAACTTAGATATTATTCTTTTATTAACGATAATAAATCTTTATCCGATATGTTTTTTTTCTTTTCTGCTAATAATTTAAAATGTTCAAATATTTCATTAATCTGTTCATTTTCTAAATCTTCATACCCAAGTTCACTCAATCGTTGTTTAATTGCGTGTCTTCCAGAATATTTACCCAAAACTATATTGTTCTTTGTTATTCCTATAGATTTAGCCGACATAATTTCGTATGTCAAGCTATTACTAATTACTCCATGTTGATGAATACCCGAAGAATGTACAAACGCATTTTCACCTACCACTGCTTTATTTTTTTGTACATCTATACCAGTTATCTCGCATACTCTCTTGCTTATTTCTGATATCTTTTCAGTTTTTATATTCGTAAAGTATTTCAATTTATCAGATCGTACTTTAATAGCCATTACTATTTCTTCTAAAGCAGTCATACCCGCCCTTTCACCTATTCCATTTATAGAGCATTCTATCTGCCGTGCTCCATTCTCAATACCCTCAATTGAATTTGCCAAAGCTAAACCTAAATCATTATGACAATGTGTACTTATCATTGATTTGTGGATATTTGGAACTTCATTTCTAACTCTTTTTATTAATTGTCCATATTCACTAGGTATTGAATACCCAACTGTATCATTTATATTTATCACATCTGCTCCAGCTTCAATAACTTTTTCTAAAACTTTAAATAAAAACTCTGGCCTTGTTCTCGTAGCATCTTCTGGAGAAAATTCAACACTTGGACTTAATGATTTGGCATATTTGACCATGTTATATGCTCTTTGCAAAATATCATCTGGACTCATTTTAAGTTTATACATCATATGTATATCAGATGTAGCAATAGATACATGTATCCTAGGATATCTTGAATATTTTAGTGCTTCCCATGCAGTATCAATGTCTTTTTTTACAGCTCTAGCAAAACCTGCAATTGAAGCATTCTTAATATTCTTTGCAATTGTTTTAACCGCTTCAAAGTCTTCAATAGAAGCAAAAGGAAACCCTGCTTCTATAACATCTACTCCCATATCTTCAAGCTGTTTAGCAATTTCAAACTTTTCTTTCTTATTAATATTTACTCCTGGTGTCTGATCTCCATCTCTTAATGTAGTATCGAATACAAATATTCTTTTTTCCATTTTCATCCCCCCAATACTACTAAATATTAGTTAGTTGCATAACTCTACAATATGCATAATATCAATATTTCTGTGTTATGAAGTAATTCAGTTTCCCCCATATGTTAATTGTAAAAACTACCAATAGAGTTACTAGGGAACTATCTCATGTTTCTTTGAAAGCGTGACTTCAAGAGTTCGTTTCTTCATCGCTCTTAAGTAGAGAACCAAAATCTATGATTTTGAGTAAATCACTTACTGCTAGGAACGCAGTGAGTAGTAAGTTTCTTATTCATTTCAAAACGAGCTCTTGTCGGAACCGTCAAAGATTATGAGATGGTTCCCCTCACCAAAAACTTATGAGCTAAAACATTAAAGTTATCCACATTTTTTATATTTTAGTTTTGCAACAACCTACTACTAAATATCTTATAAAATAATCTGAAATTTATTTAATCCTCTATATAACAATATTTATTTATAAAATCATATTTATTTTGAATCAAAAGACTTTTCTTGTAATTTTTCAACTTATCAAGAATATCTACGTTATCCTCTTTCTTAACATAATATCCTTGTAGATATAAACCATCTAATTCAGTTGTATAAAAGCAAATTAAAGCATCAAGAGGAGATTCTACAATTGGTTCTTGATTGTCGTTAAAAGAAGTATTAAGTAACACTGGAACGTTAGTTATTTTTTCAAATTCATCTAATAAATCATAAAGCAATGAATTATCATTTTTATCTACCGTCTGTATTCTTGCAGTACCGTCAAAGTGTACTACTGCAGGTATTTGTGTTTTAACTTCCTCGATCACATTTTTTGCAAACAACATAAAAGGACTTGTATCATTCACATCAAAAAATCTGTTTGCCTTATCTAATTTAACCACAGGAGCAAATGGTCTAAATATTTCTCTATGCTTAACTCTTTTATTTAAAATATCTTTATTTTCTATTTTTCTTGGATCACATAATATACTCCTAAATCCCAAAGCCCTTGGTCCATATTCAGATGATCCTGTAAACCATCCAACTATGTCTCCTTTTGATATTTTGTCTGCTAATTCTTTATTAGTTATTTCAATATAATTTATATTAAATCTATCAAGTAAATTTTGTATCTCTACCTTTGTATAAGAAAATCCTATTGCAGCACTCTTCATCCTGTATCTACTGGATGATTTTAATATTTTATTATATCCATACAGTGCTGCTCCCAAAGGTATACCTGAATCATCAGATGCAGGCTGAATCCATATATTTTTGAACTTGCTATATCGTTTTATTTTTTCATTTGCTACACAATTCAATCCTACTCCACCAGCTATACATAGATTTTCACAAGGATTCATTTCCCATGCTAGATTTACTAAATATAACATCTGTCTTTCAGCCTCTTTCTGAATATCGAAAGCTACTCTAGAATATATAGAATTAAGAATATCCTGTTTATTGTCACAAATTTTTACCTCTGTTTTTAGCAAAAACTCTGTATCTGTTTCATCCAAGATATGATTATAATTAAGATCTATACCACTTCGAACTGCTTGCAGCTTATTTGAAAGATCATTTTCACTATATTTTCCACCATATGCTGATAATCCCATTGTTTTCCCAGCAGACCCAGTTCCTTTAAAACCAAGAATATTATTTGTAACAGCCTCATATAAAGCTCCAATCCCTCTCTTATAACTTCTATCTAATAAATTAAAATCTGAACCTTCGGCTGCATATATACTCTGACTTTCACCTTCGTTACCAGAAGCATCTACAACTAAAATGGTTGCTTTATCAAATGGTGAACAAAAATAAGCTGATGCTCCATGACAATCATGATGATTAATAATATGTACTTTTTTATCTGGCCATTTGAAAGATTTACCTATATATGAATCATATCTGCTACTATCAAATTCGCTTTTAAAATCAAAAAATGTCTGTAATTTATACACATTTCTTCTATGATTAAAAACAATTGCATCTAAATCATCGATTCCAATTCCTGCTTGTTCAAGACATGTCCCAATAGCAAATATAGGGAATTTAGTAGTGTGCTTTACTCTATTTAATCTTTCTTCTGATATCGCCATTAATTTAACAACTCCATCTGAATCATCAACTATTGCAGCACCTGTATCATGTCCAATTACCTTTAGACCTAAAACCTTCACTTTTTTCACCCCTCTATCTCAAATCATATTTCAAAAATTTTACTTATATTTTTTTGCTCTATTGTACTATTACATTCCAATTCTATTAGAGTTCTATTTATTTTCTGCCACTCATCTACACAACAATTATCTTTTATACTACAAACACTACAATTAGGACATGATGGAAATCTAATTATCTTATCAAATATATTATTGTTCTCAATATTATCTACAAGTAATTTATATATATCTTGACTTAAAATCCCCTTTAATATAATAAAAATATCTTCATTTGATACATCATTAGCTTTATTTCTAAGATATATTAGTAAACCTATAAAATAATCACTACCCTCTCTAGCTAAAACTCTTTCGTCTCTAACATAACTTTGTAAATATTCAAATGCTTCGTTGTATTTTTTCTGGTTATACAATATATAACAAGCATATAATTTGCTATTAACTTTTCCCTTTATTAGATAATTATTAAAGCAAAGATTGAATGACTTGACCAATCCACCGCTATTGTCTGAAATTTTCACCATATTAATTTTTTTTATATTATCTAGTAATATGTTTGAGTTTTCAAAGTTACCTTTTCCTAATTTCACTAAATATTCAGTTAGTTTTTTTTCTTTTATTCTAAAATCTATTTCTTCACTAAACAAAGATTTAGTTTCTGATATTCCGGGAATATATATACTATAAGTTGGAAATCCTAGGTAAGAACAGTCTCTAATATATATATTGAAATTTTCTTTTACTAATAAATTTTTTATATATATTAATGCTTCTGTGTTTGATATGTTTTCATTTTTAAATGCTCTTAGATAATTTTTACTTGCAATCTCGTCATGAAAAATTGTTATTGGATGAAGTCCACTGCAAAAACAGATTGATTTAATCCATTCTTTATAATTAAGCAAATAACTTGTCTTATCTTTTGGTGCTGCTTTGAATAAACTATCATCATAATAGTTTATAGGTAACATATAATTATTATCAAATGTATTATTAAAACTTTTCCCCTGAAATATTTCAGTAATACATCGCTGCAATGCAATGTCTAAATTCGGATCTGCACCTATAGAGAATAAATATTTTGTTCTCTCAGGGTTAAGTAGTATTATACCTACTACAGGATATTTACAATCCATTGTACAATCTTTTACTATAGGCTGATATCCCAGTTCAATTATTTTTTTAAGTAATAAATAAGACTTAAATTTTTGTAAATGAATAATAGGAATTGTAGGTACTTTTTTATGTTCTAAAAAAATCTTTTTATGAACATATCTTTCTAATATCTCAGATAATCCTTGCACTATTGCTTCAGCTGGCGAATTTCCTGCACATAAACCATTTGTTCCTGTTAATAATTTAATTAACCTTATCGGAAGAAACTTAACATTATTTTTATGAACATTATAATATGGTATACAAATTCTATATTCTTTATTACCAAGTAGTAATTTTATTATTTCTTCATAGCTTGCATGTTTAGAAGCAATATTCAAAATATCTTGTGCATCTTTTTCGATTTCTTCTATCTCAAATACCTTCCCATCACTAAAGTAAGATTTATTGCTAGATTTTTTAGTGAACATTTTTTTTATTAATACCCCAGTTTGAATTCTTTCCATGAGTTCACCATATGCACTTGCCATTGCATATTCTCTACTTAATCCTTTTCCATTAGTACCTACTCCTGGCAATCCATCTATTTCCAATCTCAATGAGTACCACTTGTCTTCAAATTCAACTACATCCTTAACAGAAGTACTAACGCCAATGTTTTTTAATATATCCTTTACTATTTGAACTGTTTTTTCTGGACTCAGATCTTTACGATTCCATTTCTTATCTTCCCACATATACATCTACTCCTTTAAACAATTCGCTTATACCTATATCAGTAAAGTCTTAAAAATACTCTCTATTTAGTATTAAATCTAATACTTCTGGCTTTTTTTCTTTAAGTTCTACAAATAGTGAAATAATTTTCTTTACTGATTCAACAGAATACATACTACTTTGACATATATTCATATCAGTTGAAGTATAACAATTGTACAATGAATATATATTATAAACACACTTTCCTCCACAAAATCCTACTATGAAACAATCTTTACATGAATGTCTTTCACTTAAAGATACTTTTCTTATATATTCTCGCCGCTTTATAAAATCAATACCATTGATTATATCTCCAATTTTAAACTCATCATTATTAATAAATCTATTACATGTATAAATATTGCCAATTGTTGAAAATGCAACATCATTTATTCCTCCATAGCAAGTTACATATTTAAACCTTGATTTATTTATATTATCTATTATTAAATCAATACTATCTAAGAATTTTATATTATTAATATCAGTATTTAATAAATGATTTCTGTAAAAATTAATTACATCATCTTCGTTATTTAATAATTTACTATGATATTCATTTTTAATAGATCTAATGTCACTGTTTATAACAGGTTGATATTTTATATACTTAAATCCTAAATCTATGCAACCTTTAATTTTCTGGACAGCACTTTCTTTATGAGGGTAAAATGTAATTGCTACTATAACATCTTCATTTCCTAAATAAATTAAGGATTTATTTATTATTTTAATCAATTTATTATATTGTTCATTATTTTTAAATCTGCTTCTGTTATGTTCAAAACCAGGACCATCAATACTTATTTTTATCTTAAATTTATATTTTTTAAAAAATTTAAGCATCTCATTATTGATTAACAATCCGTTAGTTGATAATCTATATACTACTGTTTTATCCTTCTTATTTCTTTCCATGGATTCAACAATAAACTTTATTACTTCAAAATTTGTTAAAGGTTCACCTCCACCAACAAAACGAATACTCATCAAATCTCCAAATATATCATCTTTACAAATCATATCAACTATTTTTTTAGCAATATCTTTACTTAAAAAAACTGAATCAGTATTTATTTCTTTCCTAGCTTTCTGAGAATAGCAATACTTACACCCCAAATTACACGTAAGACTCGGAACTATATTTATTAAATGAAATTTCTTTTTTAAATACCTATCTAATAGTTCTTCATCTGAAATATCTACTGAAAAAAAGTCTATTTTATTATCAAGCTCTTGTAGCTTGTCTAAATAATAATTATAATTCAAATTTTCATGTCGCTTGATATTATTCTTTTCTGTCAATTTTAAAAAGTCATACATTTCTTTATCTATATGATATATATAGAAATTATTCTTATTAAATAAATAATATTCGTTCCTCTCTTCAAACCAATAAAAATTGGTTTTAACCTTTTCTAACAAAAAAACATCTCCTTATTCAACAAATTCTCTCTTGTTATAAATATTATTAATAAATCCAATATCTTTTTGTGCAATTTTAAATGTATAATATATCAATTTCTCAAATAATTTAATTTTGATATTGCAATCATACTGTAAGTAATTATCTAGTATTTTGCTATTCTTATAATTATTAAAATAGCAACCACCATTGCAATAATTTAGTATAGGACAATTTACACATCTATCCATAACATTATAATTTCTGATAGTTTTAATTTTTTGTCTGTTTAATCCTTTTTCTACATTTCCAATGACATATTTTTCATCACCAATAAATCTTTGGCAAAAATATACATTTCCAACGTCATCATATGCACATGATGCTATACCTGCTGAGCATCCACATAATGAATTCAGAGGCGCGAATAAAAATTTGATAAAAGAATCTAGCAAATTAACGTAAATTTCCTGACCTAAATTCATTTTAATATTTATAAAATTCAACATTTTTTCATACTCATTTATAATTTCATCATATTTTTCAACTAAAATATCAGGTACTCTTTTTTCATAAAAATCATTATTACAAACAAATTGAACGTAAAAATTTCTAAATCCAACTTCATATGCATGTTTCAAATTTTCACAAAAATTTATATTGTAATAATTATTAGTAATTCCAGCTGTTAATAACTCATTAGGATAGCATTTAAAAACTTCTTTTAATTTTTTTATTAATACACAATAAACATCTTTATATTTAGCAGATTTCCTATAATAATTGAATATTTCTCTATTACCATCAACACTTATTTTTATTTTTGTATTACTATCATTCATAAAACTTAATTTATCTGAATCTAAAAGCAATCCATTTGTTGATAAATAATAGTTAAATGTCGTATTTTCATTAAATCTATCATTGCTACAATAATTTATTATTTGTTTCATTAATTTATAATTTAATAAGGGCTCTCCTCCAAAAAAACGTATCTGAAAATCTGTTTCTGTTTTTCTTTTATTTTTTATCATCATGTCAATTAATTTCTTTGACATAGAAAAATTCATTTTCACAGGTTTGCTCTCTTGATAACAATATCTACACTTTAAATTACACGCATTAGTTAAAAAGAAATATGCTTTATTGTGATACATATAATTTTCTAAGTTAATAGAAGCATTCGCTTTATAATTATCCAAATTATTTAACAATTCTTTTATATCTTTTATTGATAAATTACTTGTTTTGTATAGTTTTATAGAATTATTATCCTTAATAAAAGTAGATACTAAATAACCTTTTTCTTCTAAATTTTTCTCAATTAATAAAATTTTCTTTGTCTTAATATGATATATAAATAATTTATTTTCTCTTTCAAAATAATAAAGTTTTTTATTCAAATTATAGTAATCAAGTGATTTTACATATTCTATAATAGATACCACTACTTACATCCTTTCTACTAAGTTGAATAATTCTAAGGACTATACCATCTTGAACTTTACAAAATACATAAATAGTACTATTTCAAAAACTATGATGATATAGTCCTAAGTAGGTATATCATCTTTTAGCATCCATGATGACATATCTGTTCTTCTTGATTATTAACTTTTGTCTTTTCTGAAAATTCCTCGTCAATTTTTTTTATAAGTTCTTCTTTTTTTATTGGATTTTCTTTTTCTTTCTCTTTCATCTAAATCACCTCCTTCTAATATATATTTTTATTAAACAATCACAAAATACTATAATCAAGCAATATTATTCTGTAATTGTTTTCATAAAATAGACTTCAACAATTCTAAAAAAGTAAAGCAATATTAAAAATATAGTTAAACTAAGATTACAGTTCAAATTTTTTGTTAATTTTATCTTAAGAAATATATAAAACTTGGATTTTGATACAACAGAGATGGATTTTAGATTGAACTAATTTACTTATAAGCTGAATTTTCGTTAAGATAAGTGATATGATATAGGAAATAATACTTCAGAAAACAATTAAATACTTCAAATATAATTTTTTTGACTGTTTTCTGGTATTCATTACATTTCAAAATGGGTAAAATAATTTGTTTGCTGCAATATCATCTATAGCTACATTATTTATTTATTTATTTAAATTCTACACTTTCTCTTAAATACCTTGTAAAATTTATACTAAACTAAAAATATTATTCATTTTAAACTGTTCGTAATTCTTTTGAAGTCAGCAATTTTAAAATCAGAAATTAGACTTCTGCTACAGCTTTTATTAGCTTTACCCTTGAACTTCACTTGCTTTTCTATTAAACTAATATAATTAAGATAGATATTTTACTAATTCTAAGGGAGAGATACTAATGGGTAATTTAGATTTTATTTATAATAGACATAGTATAAGAAAATTTTCACAGCAAGATGTTCCAATGAAAGATTTAAAAAAAATACTTGAAGCTTCTACTTATTGTGCTTCAGCTAAAAACGTTCAAAATTGGCATTTTGTTGTTGTAAAAAACAAAGAATTAATTGAAAATATAGCTAAAGCTATTGAGCAAAAAAACTCCGAAATAGCAAATCAATTAAACGATGAGTCACAAAAGCTAGCGTTTACTAAATTTGTTAGGTTTGCAACCTTTTTTAGAAGTGCTCCAGTAGCAATACTTGTTTATGCTAGCTCTTATACTCCTACTGGCCTTGAAGAATTGAAAGCAGTCAATGGTTATGAAGAAGAAATCAATCATATACTAGAAATGTCACCTCAAATGCAAAGTATTGGCGCACTCATAGAGAATTTATTATTAGCAGCTACAGAAATGGGATATGGAGCTTGCTGGATGACAAGTGGCAATTATGCTGCTAAAGAGATATCAAGTACAATTAACTTTGAAAAAAAGGGATTTTCCCTAGCTGCCATAGTTCCAATTGGAGTACCAAATTCACCAATTAAAAGCCCCGGAAGAAAGCCAGTTGATGAAGTAATATCAGTGATTGAATAGTTATATATTAAAGTATATGTTCTCTACCATCTTTAACATAAATAGTATCAAAGATAAATTAGTCTGAACGTATTAAGCAAAAGGGATGTCTCAAAGTAATTTTGGGTCATCCCTTCATAATCTGTTTCATAGTTATAAAATGTTAAAGTCCAATAATTACAGAATTGTCGTAAAAATCGTCTCCTTCTGGTAAAATGCTACACATACAAAGACATTTAGGTATAAAAGCAGTAGTAGTATTTATATTAGCTTTTTTTATTAATTTTTTCATCAAATTCACCTCCTTTTTTAGTTAAGTTATGACTAATGCAGTTTTCTTTCGTATACAATTAATTATTCACATGTTTGATTATTCAATTAGTAATTTTGTTCCATTTTTCTATCTTTAATGCTAAAAAATATAAAGGGACTGACTCAAAATATTTTTTTGAACCGCCCCTTATATTTGTTTCAATTTGTGCTATGAATCCCACATTAAAATAATTTTTTTAATACTTTTTCTGAAAAAATATTATTTTATAATTATTTCTCAAAACAATTACTATTGATAATATAAAAATTCTTTCTATATTAATACCTGCACCTATTATTGAAAAATAATTATTTCTGATACCACTAAACCCTAAAAATGCAATGCAAAATAAAAATGCTCCAAACAATACTTTTGAAAATTTAACTTTATTTTCTTCATAAAAATATTTTATTTTAATCAAATACCAAAATACTTTAGTTAAAAGTACACTTACACAAAATCCTGCAAGCAAACCAAAACAAAAATATATTGTTTCTATACGTGCTAATTTATATGTATAAGGAATACTTTTATATATAATAAAAATAAAATAAGAAATAAATATCATGTTACCTAATATTCTTTTTACTTTTTTGCTATTTTCCATAACTTAGCCTCCAGAATAGTATAATAGCAACTCAAGATAGTTACCTATAAATATATTTCAACTATGATTTTATAACCAATCCTAACATTTTTGCAAAGTCCACTGCCTGCATAGGAGAGACTATTGCTCCTTTAATATCTTCTGGCCTTACACCTAACCCTTCAACGTTGGAATTACTAAGATCTATCCCTGATAGGCTTGTTCCTGACATCTGACTCATTTTAAAGCTACAATCACTAAACTCTACCTTTGTAAACTTACTGTTTTGAAAATTACTGTTTTCAAATATACTTTCTTTAATAATAACTTTCTTCATTTGTGCAAAGCTCAATATAGCAAATTTGCCATTACATTGTTTTATGATGGTATTTTGTAGTATTGCTTCGCTTAGGTTTATACCCATGAGTTTACAATTGATAAATTCCACCCTATGTATGATTGACCTACTAAAATCTATATTTGATAAATCACAGTTTTCAAATCTAACATCTGTTAGCTCAAGTGCATTTAGTTTTATATTTATAAAATCAACGTTTTTAAAAATTACTCCTTCAAAGCATACTCTGTCAGCTGCTTGATTTTCAATTATACTGTTTGATACATATACATCTTCAAATACATCTTCGTCATTAATAACACTAATTTCAGTGCAAATACTATCAATTTCTTTTATAAATTTGGGTTTTACTATTTTAAGTTGTTCTCTCTTGCTATTCATTTTTTCTAAGCCTCCTGTATTGTCTCATGAATAATTGGTAAATACTACTAATGATTTATGATTTATTTATAAGTCCATTATAGATTTCCAGTAGTTCAATCATTTTATCTTCATCTCCTCCTCTATCGGGATGATATAATTTCGCAAGTTCTCTAAATCTTTTTTTAATATCAGCTAATTCTGCATCAAATGGTAAATTCAATAACTGTAATAAATGAGGATCATACATACTAGTCATAGTCAACCCATTATCTAAATAGTTTTGATAATAAACATTGAAAAAATATTCATCAATAACATTTTTATATTCTTGTTTACTCATTTTCATTAGCTTATCCATGCAATATTTTACATCCGTACTATCAGCATTTTTTGTGCAGAAAAACATATCCCATACCAAATTTATTTTTTTATTCTTAATGGGAATGTTCTCAAATCTGATTTTAATCTCTAATTTTTTTAATTTTCTAAGTTTTTTCTTTAATTGATTAATATTAATCACCTACTAGAAATCTCAAATTATTAACATACTAGAAAATAGCCTAATCTTACATTCATATTTTATTTTATAAAATACATCTAAAACAACTACTATATTTATTCTATACTTTTTCATAAAATACCTTGTGAAAATTATACATTAGATTAACTAATTTTAAAATATATCTTCTATATTTTTAAGGCATCATTAACAATTCTAATAAGTTTTATAACCTCTGTATTTATATAATATAACATGTTTTAAATATAACAGTATCTTTTTAAAAAAGTTGTCATTTAACATTTTATTGTCATATTGTATAATTAAAATAATAACAAATGTTATATACATAGAAAATTTCTATTTTCTTACAGTTTTCTATGATTGGAGGGAGAAATCAATGGTTAATTATAGAGATATACCTTTTAGTGAGATTTCAATTATCAAAGATGTGTGGGAAAGAAATAGAAAGTATCATGAAAAAATATCAAAATATTTTAAACATCTTTATTCAGATATTGTTTTCGAAGACAGAATAAATGGATTCAGCTCCTTCGATAAAGATCATATAAAAATAACACTAGCTGAGGATGCTGAAAGCTTAAAATTACTTGGCTACTGTATTTCTACTTTTGAAGGAAATCAAGGTGAGCCACAAACTCTCCATGTTGTTGAAGAAGCACGAAACAAAGGAATAGGTAAAGAACTGATGAACCGCCATATAAAATGGCTAAAAAGTAATGGCTGTGACAATATCACCATTACAGTTTCTTACGATAACATTAAAACTATTGAATTTTATCAAGCTATGGGCTTTAGACCGAACACTATCGAAATGAGGTTAAAATAAATTATTCTATTTTGTCGCTTACTAATCCAAAAAATAATCTACTCAAAAGAAATCTCTTTATAACTAATTTTATCATCAAATGAGCGCATAAATAATATTTCAAATAATATAATTTCAAATTCGTTGAAACCTCTTCTTTTCTTTTCTAAACACAGATAATGCAACACTGTGAGTAGTTTCATTTTCTAAATAACTGTGAAAAGCTTATTAAACAAATTAATAGTTGTCTTAAGGATTATTTACATTCTAATGAATAATAAGTTGTAATTTCCCACACTATAGAATTCCATGAAATTTTAAACGTTGTTTTTTGAAAACATTGATGTTTGCAATATCTTAAATGACTTTACTTTACGCTCAGTTATTACATGATTAGCATCAATATTTCCAATTAAAATTGGTGATTTATCATTATGCTTTTTCATATTTCTCATTACTACGCTTTGATTTGCATTAGCATAGCAATACACACATCCATTACCACAACAGTCATAAGCACCAATGTCAATACTTTCAATACAACCACAATCATGGCGTTGATTAACATCTTTTTTTGCTTTAATGGGACATCCAATAATATTTTCAATCATAGCTTTATCTATGCATGATGCATGGGTTATACCATATTTACTTAAGTCCTTAACCTCTGAACATGTTGATAATTCTATACCATATGATTTCGCAATTTTAGAAAATCCATCTGCTATTTTATTCATATTTATATCACTAACTTCAGATTCTACAATCCCTTTAGTTCTATTTCTAATTTTTGCATACAAATCAATAAAACTGAAAATGCACTTATTTGTATAACCTCTTAACATGTTGCACATTTTGCCATATGTATCTATATGATATTGTACCGAAAACTTTTCATTTATAATAACAGGATCATAACGCCAAACCACACGATGCGGTCCTATTTTATCACTCAATCTTCTAAAAGTATCTACAACTACATTTTTTGGTGGTAATCCCTTTTCTATATTTTTACCATATGGTGTCAGTGTAAATTGAAAATAATATGAATACTTCATAGCATCAATAATGTCTAATTTATCTAGCATTGGCTGAGCATTTTTAGTCCAGAATACAATACAATCTACAACTTCTGGATTTAAAATAATCTTACTGCATTGCTTACGATTCCATGGATTTTTAACATACAAAAAACCTTCTTTCAAACGATTGATTAACCACTCTGAATAATATGCTGGTATATCTGTTCTCCTGCTTGCACTAATTATCATACTAAATCACCACATTTACTATTTTTCATGAGACTAGTCTATTCATTATTGTAAAAAATATCACTATTGAATCACTATCTACGTTTCATATTACGAATCAATGTTTTTGTTTCTTTATTGACTTTTAGTGATTCAGTTATTTTTTGCAGTGCTTTGTTATATGTAAAATCATCTAATTTATTATTCTTTAGATACTGCATTGTTGTTTCAGGAAATTTGACAAAACAGATAGATACAGCCCACGCAACTGCCATTTTAACATAATATCCTTCATGCTTTGGCTTATCTAATAATTGTAATACCTTTGCAATATAATCTTCTTCTATATAATAAACAATTAGCATTACAATGCCAAAACGCATTTCAAACTCTTGTTTTGAAGATAGATAAGGTCTAAGATATTCCCAAACACATTCCTTATTTGTTTTCGTAAATTTTAATCCGCTACAAAAGCTATCACAAACAGCCCAGTTATCAATTTTAGGCACAAATTCAGTTACATAATTAAGTAATTCTTCAATATCAGCAGCTGCATAACCTATAACCATGCCTTGCAGCATAATCTCTTCAAAATACTCCTCTTTTGCTATCTTTAAATACTCGCGCCAGTTACCTTTAGCTATTTGTTTTGCAAGTTTTCTTAATAACGGAAGTCTAACTCCTATAATGTTGTCATTATTAGGGCATAATTTACTTTGAAACTTTTTATATTCTTCATCTGCCAGCTCAAAAATTCGTTTTCTAATTGTAGTATTCTCCATATATTCTCCTTATAAAATTCTAAACTGTTTTTACTATTTAATTTTATCATATATAAACTCTTATTTATTATAAGTTTTTATATTATTCAAAGTTATACGAATAATCAGGATTAAAATATATATGATAACATCCCTATTTTCAATAATTATAAATCTAAAATAGGGATGTTTTAATAGAAAATTTAATTATATTTTATATAAAATTCTTTACAATCATATAAGTAGATGTAGACGTAATCAAAAATAACACACTTCCTATAAGTAAAGCTTTCATTCCTTTATTTTTAATGCTTTTGAAATCTACAGAAAGTCCCATAGCCACCATTGCCATTAATATAAAAATCGAACTCAATTTAGTTAATATTTTTAAAATATTAGCTGGTATAATCCCAGTAGAACTAACTACTCCAGCAATAATGAAATATAGTACATACATAGGAAATTTAGTTTTTTTACTACTGCCATTACCTTTATTATAAATTAGTCCTAAAATCAAAGATACAGGTATAAGCATCAAAACTCTTCCCATTTTCACAAAAGTTCCTATTTCTCCTGCTGTATCTCCTCTGGCAAAAGCAGCTGCAAGAGCATGTGCAACTCCATGTAAAGATAAGCCTGACCAAATTCCATATTGAATATTACTTATACTGCTAGTTACAGCTATTGCTGAATAAGCTAAAACTCCAACAGCCCCTAAAAAACTAACTATAGAAACTGCTACAACTGAATCCTCATCATCCGCATTTATTGTAGGCGCTAAAGCTACTACAGCAGATGCTCCACATATACATGAACCAACTCCGATTAAAGTAGCTAACTTATTTTGAGCCTTAAATAGTTTTCCTAAAAGTGCTGCAAGCAATAAAACACTAGGAACAAAGATTAAAATTATCAAAATAACCTTAGGTCCTAATTTTAAAAGAGAATTAAAATTAAGTTTAAAGCCTAACAATACTATACCAACCTTTAATAGTTTTTTAAGAGAAAATTTTACCCCTTCTTTAAATACTGTTTGAGTCTTTATTGTATTGTTATAAATAATACCAATAATAATTCCTATAGTTAGTGCTTCTAAATTTATAACATTTTTTATAGAATCATTAATGTACATTGATAAAACAGAAACTATAAATACAAAAACAATTCCTGGTACCATTTCTTTTATCTTTTGCATATTAATCACCTCTCTCATATGAATTATATCAGAGCTTTTCTATAAAATAAAATTATAATTTATTATGATACTATAATTTTTCGTTATAGTTAATTATAAACTTTAAGGGGGTATTAACCCCCTTATCAACAAATTTCTATACGATTGAATTAAAACAAAATTCCATAAAGCTACTAAGATAATTATTAACACTTCCTAGTAAATATACAAAATTAAATTCTCTATTAAATTTAACTTCATTAAACTCATTATTCTTTATAGGTAATGTTTTTATAACACCTAATTTCAGTTCTCTTTCAATAGCTGCTTTTGATATAATTGTATATCCCAAATTTGCTTCTACAAGAGCTTTTATAGCATCTATACTTCCTACTTCCATATAGATATTTAAATCATTTAAACTATATCCTTCATCTAGTAGAGTATTTTCAAAGTATTTTCTTGTACCTGAACCTTCTTCTCTTAAAATAAGTTTTCCTGAAAGTATATCCTCTAGTTGAATATATTTTTCTTTTGAAAATTTATGTTTAGGCGAAAAAGCTAATATTAGCTCATCTTCCTTTAATCTTTTATATCCAAATTTTTTTCTATCAAAAGGTCCTTCCACTAATCCTAAATCTATTTCTTCTCTTAATAGTTTTTTTAATATTTCTTTTGTATTGTTCACAGTTAGTATTATATCTATATTAGGATAACTCTCCTTGTATTTACCTAAAATTTTTGGCAGAACATAACCACCTATTGTTAAAGTTGCACCTATATTATAGTTTTTTACTACAGATGATTTATTTTTTAGCTTCTTGCAAATTTTTCTTTCCTTTATCTCCAACTCTTTAACATATTGTAAAAATTCCTCACCTTCCTCTGTTAGATCTATATTTCTTCCTTTCTTTTTGATGAACTTAACTCCATAATGTTCTTCTAAAAATTTAATATGCCCTGATACAGCAGGTTGAGTTAAATTAAGAATTCTCGCAGCTTTTGTATAATTTTTTATTTTAGCAACTGTAAGAAAAGTTAATAATCTGGATTCTAACATTTTTGTCTCCTAAATATGAATTTTTTTATTATTATAACATTAATTTGTGTCTTTGTATAAATGATAATACTAATTAATCTTAACTATAAGTACATCATAATAATTTTGTTATATTGTATTATAATCTTAGGTATAGAGGATGTAAAAATGTACTATACTATTCCAAGTTTTTGGAGTGATTTTACATTTAAATCGTATGCTTTTTAATCTTTTTATGGTAAAGATAAATTTGTTATAACTCTCTAATATGTGAGCTCTCATAGTTCTATTTTGGTTATTTTAATAAAAAATGGAGTAAATCAGTCGTACCCAAATTGCATACAAAATTGATTCACTCCAAATATTTTTCAACTATTGATATCACTTAGTTATTTAATATTTCAATTATTTAACAGTAAAATCATTATTAATTCATATGTTTTATAATATCTTTAAAACGAGGTAAAGTATAACTATAAAACTTTTTATATGATTTACAAAAATAATTAGTTGATAATCTACCGTCAATTATTGGTTCTTTGTGCCTTCGGCATCCACTTCGACAAATCTGTTTAAACATACATGCTTGACAAGTTTCATCTATCTGAAAAGATACCTCAGTAAACTTTTTACCTATATCACTATTTAAGATTGTATCAAAATTTGATGTATTGATATTACCCATACGCCACTCGTCCATGACATAAAAATCACACGGATAGACTGAACCATCACTTTCTATCACTGCATTGACAGAACATCTACCTCTCATATCACAGCTTTCTGGTGGATATCCCATAAGCATTAAAACAATGTTATCAAAAAAACGTATACTAATGTGTTTATCATTCATTATATCCTTATACCATTCATCAAATAGTTTACATAAAAAATCTCCATAATCTTCTGGCGTCAGAGAATACACTCTACTCCCTTGAACTTCATTAAACGGATCCAAGCAAGGTATAAACTGTAAATATTTAATGTCATTTTTTTTGAAATGATTATATATCTTTAACGGATGTTTTGCTACCCCTTTATTAACAACACTTAATATATTAAATTCAACTCTATGCTCTTTTAAAAGTCTTACAGTTTTCTCAACTTGTTTATAACTACCTAAACCATTTTTATCAATTCTATTTAAATCATGTATTTCTTTTGGACCATCTATAGAAAGCCCTACTAAAAAATTATGCTTAGCTAAAAAGCGAGCCCAACGAGAGTCAATTATTATACCATTTGTCTGTATTGAATAGCTAACTTTTATGTTCTTTTCATTATATTTATCAACATATTCAATTAGTTTCTCGTAAAATTCAAGTCCAATAAGTGTTGGCTCTCCTCCTTGAAAAGCAAAACCAACATATTGATCCGCATATAAAAATGACTTTTTTACGATATTTTCTAATGTATCTGTAGACATCATTCCATAGCTCTGTACTTCTCTATTCTTAGCTACATCACTGTAGAAACAATATTTGCAATTCAAATTACAATTTCCAGAAGCAGGTTTAATTAAAAGTGTTTGATTCGGCATATATATCACCTCCTCATAATATATTATCTCTAAAATTTAATTTTTGCCAGTCGTTTATGAATACGAATATATCTAATTGTACCAATTAAACCTATTACAAATCCCATTCCTATTAATATAACTCCACTTATTAAAAAAATTAAATCTTCACTAAATTTAATAATTGCAAGCCCTCCAGCAATTAAACTGATAGCTGTTCTAAACCAAGCCAAGAATGTTCGTTCATTCGCCATTATCGTGCGATCTAATGCTAAAAAATCTCTTAGGACCATATTATCTTTTGAATCATCATAGATGTTCATTGGCTTTTTTTTATCTATAAAACTTAAAATATTATCTATCATCATACTCCTTCTTCTTATAAAATTTCATCTGCACCATTAGTTGATATTACATCTTTATACCAATAAAAACTTTTTTTCTTAGAACGGTTCAAAGTCCCGTTACCCTCATTATCTTTATCTACATAGATAAAGCCATAACGTTTTTTCATTTCACCTGTAGAAGCACTTATAAGGTCTATGCATCCCCATGGAGTATAACCAATTAAATCTACACCATCATTAATTGCTTCTTTCATAGCTTTAATATGAGCTTTTAAATAGTCGATTCTATAGTCATCATTAATAGAACCATCTTCCTCGACCGTATCCATTGCACCTAAGCCATTTTCAACAACCATGACTGGTACTTGATAGCGATTATAAACCTCATTTAAAGTATAACGTAATCCAACAGGATCAATTTGCCATCCCCAATCACTAGACTTAAGATATGGATTTGGAACACCCCCAAAAACATTGCCTTTACCTTTAACTTTCTCAGGATCAGCACTAATACAACATGACATATAATAACTGAAAGCATAGAAATCGACTTTACCTTCCGCTAAAATTTGTTCATCTCCAGGTACCATATTAATATTAATATTATTTCTTTCAAAATATTTCTTAGCAAAATTAGGATACGCTCCACGTACTTGAACATCACCACACAAATTATTGAACATGTTGGTTTGTTGTTGTGTAAGCAATATATCATCAGGATGACACGTCAATGGATAACTGCACATATTGACAATCATACATCCAATTTTAAAATCCGGATTAATCTGATGTCCTAATTTGACTGCTTTTGCACTGGCTATAAATTGATTATGCAATGCTTGATATCTCATTTCTTGTCTATCATCATCTAAACCTGTATTAAATTCATCATTGTCTATTTGCATAGCTCCTGCCATAAAGGTACCAAAAGCTGAGGTCAATGCATTGATCTCATTAAATGTTAACCAGTATTTAACGACGTCTTTATATCGATTAAATACCACTTCACAATAACGAACATAAAAATCTATTACTTTCTTATTAGCCCAACCATTATATTTGACAGTTAGCTGATAAGGTGCTTCATAATGGGATAAAGTTACTAATGGTTCAATGTTGTACTTCTTTAATTCAGCAAACACATTATCGTAAAATTTGAGACCTTCTTCATTTGGTTCTGTATCATCTCCATTAGGAAAAATCCTTGACCAAGCAATAGACATTCTGAAAACTTTAAAACCCATTTCTGCAAATAGTTTAATATCTTCTTTATATCTATGATAAAAATCTATAGCTTCATGACTTGGGTAATAAGCACCCTCTTCTATAGTACTTGTTATTCTTCTTGGCTTAGTATGAGTACCGCTTGTCATCACATCAGCTGTACTTAGTCCTTTTCCACCTTCATTATATCCGCCTTCCAACTGGTTGGCAGCTGTAGCACCTCCCCAAAGAAAATCTTTGGGAAAGCCACAATTTAACTCACTCATATTTATTCGTCCTCCTTAACTATATTTGTTTCGTAAATAAAAATCAACTTATTAATCAACTTTGTCTGCAAATTCAATTAGTTTAATAAAAAAATGCTTCTTATCTCCAATGTTTAGAACATCTAATAAGATGTCAGCTATTACAACAACCGCTCTTTTATCTATATCCTTTATATTATTGTTCTCACATATTTCTTCAACTCTACTTTCAAAATTACTTTGATACTTTATTGGCAGTGAGTATTTAAGAAATAATAATTGTTTTTTTGCTTTTTCACTGATAGTATAATTTTCGCTTAACTCAAGTCTTTCATAAACTTTTTTTAATTCTATTTGTTTTATTAAATCATCTTTGGACAATTGTTTATCTTTATATACTCCTATCCTTTCATATTGCTCATCAGGTGCTTCTGATTCTATCATCGCTTTACGCATCATCTCAATCATTTTTATTTCCAAATCCAAATCATCAATATTATTTCGCTGCAAAGGATCATCTTCTAAATCAAATAACTTATTTCCAAATCTATACGACGATAAAAATGCATTTGCAGGTACTTTTAAAATTGGAATATTATCAGCAAAACTAAATTCATTTGTTAATTCTGATTTTTTCAACTTATTCTTATTAAAGAAATTTCTCATATTTGTTGGCATTAATGTATATTCATTTAATGGTTTATTAGCAGGTTTTACAGATGATCTCATATAAACATGTTTACCATCCGTTATATTAACATGTCCACCATGCATTCCAAACAATGCATAGTCTCTAATCTCCTTATTATCTTCTATTACTTCTTTTAAAGATTTACCTTGCATGTGACTAGGTATATTTATATCAAAATATTCTAGTATCGTTGGTGCTATATCTATTGTTTGGGTTAAAGAACTTCTTCTTTCATTTTTTACTCCCAATTTCGGATTCCATATAAAAAACGGTAAGTGTACGATATCATCATAAAAAGGCTGTACATTTTTACCCCACCATTCATGTTCTCCCAATAAAAATCCATGATCTGTATTTACAATCAACATTGTATCTTTCCACATATTATTTTCATCCATGGCATCAAGGACTTTTCCAAGATAATTATCACACATGCTTATCAGTGCTGCATATTCATAATTTACATGTTCTTTGGCATCCTTAGCTTCAGTTACTGGTTGATAACTTGGCCAGTCAAAGTGCTTTCCATTATACTCATGAGGATACATATCTTTATATTTTTGAGGAGTAAAAAAAGGTTCATGAGGATCAAAGCATTCAATTTGTAAAAACCAATTGTCTTCATCCTTATTATTATCTATAAACTCAATTCCAGCTTCAAATGTTTTATATGCAGATACATCTTCTTCATTTTTCTGATAGCTTCTATTTACCCAATTCTGCTTGAAGGATACACCTCCTTTAACAGTTTCCAGCTGTTCAGGAATCTCTATATCACCAACATGACCTTTCCAACGATCACCTTCTTGACCTCTAAAACACTCCCATGTATTATACCTGTTATGATATGTAGCTCCACCATCTTCTAGGTAATGTGCATGATCTGTAACTAGATGTGTGTATACTCCATTATTTTTCAGTATTTCTGGCATCGAGTCATCAAACGGTTCTAAAGGTCCCCAACTTCTGTGAAGAAAGTTGTATCTAGCTGTATGCAATTCTCGTCGAGCAGGTATACATGGTAAGCTACCTGCATAAAAATTATCAAAAACAGCTGTTTTTTGTTGCAATCTTTTGAAGTTAGGAGCTTTTATCCATTCATTGCCATATGAAGGCAATGCTTTTCTTCGCAATGTATCAAACATAACCATTATTGCTTTCATCTAAACAACTCCTTTTTGTTTTTAATTAACATACTTCTTTTTTAAACCATTACTGTTAACAATTCATCTTTATAGTCTGTCTTTTTAATATCACTTCCAACAACATCTAAATACTCATCTGAATTAGTAATTATTATAGGTGATATAATTGAATAACCATCACTTTCAATAGACTCTATATCAAATTCTAATAATAAGTCTCCTTTTTTGATCTTATCACCTTGCTTGAATTTGGGATAAAAATACTTTCCATCTAATTTAACAGTATCCATACCTATATGTATAAGTAATTCTATTCCACTGTCAGTAGTTATACCTATAGCATGTCCTGTACTAAAAAGAGTTGTCAACACTCCATCCGCTGGTGCAATAACTCTACCTTCTATAGGTTTTATCGCAACGCCTTTACCTAGAGCTCCTTTTGAAAAAGCTTTATCATCAATACTTGACAATTCGTAAACATCACCTTTTAATGGACTAGTTAATACTTCATGTACAGCCTGAGTATCACTACTATCTGTGTCATCATTCATGATATCATTCTTGTCACTATATCCAAATAAGTAAGTTAGTATAAAACCTAATATGAATGCTGTCGCTATTCCAATGAGATATCCATAAAATCCTTGATCCAATCCTTCAGGATTAATACAACTAGGTAATCCAAATATTCCTAACCCACCCATTGTATAAACCTTAGTATTAAATATACCAAATATTGCACCTGCAATAGATGAAGATACAAGTGTTAATATAAATGGTTTTTTACGTGGTAAAGTAATACCATAAAGAGAAGGTTCTGATATTCCAAAAACACTTGATATAAAAGCTGGGAAAGCCAAACCCTTTAATTTTTTATTCTTAGTCTTTATTGCAATTGCTAAAACTACCCCTGCAGTTGCAAATGGAGTTCCTAGCATTAATGGAAAGAATGAGTCATATCCAAAAGTCGCCATATTATTTATTGCTATAGGTATGAATCCCCAATGTAATCCAAACATTACGAGCACTTGCCAAAAACCACCCATTATCAAACCACAAATAACAGAATTGAAATTATATATTGATAAAGTCAACTTTCCTAATAATGTACCAAGCCAAGTCGCTATAGGTCCAATAAATATAAATGTCAATGGAACTACAATTAATAATGTAAAAAACGGAGTCAAAAATGTTTTAACTACATTAGGTATTATTTTTTTAAGGAAACGTTCTACTTTTGCTGCAAAATATGTGGCTAATATTATTGGTATAACACTTGAAGCATACCTCATCATGATAACAGGTATACCTAGAAAAGTACTATGAACTGGTGATTGAATTATTGAACCAGCAAATAACATGTATAAAGGCTTACCTGCTGTCATTTTTGCTAGTGCAGGATATACTAACGCTGCACCAATAGCCATACCTGTGAATTTATTCATTTTGAATTTATTCGCAGCTGTGTATCCTAAGAATATTGGTAAGAAATAAAAGAAACAATCTCCTATTGCCTGCAATATTTGATATGTTCCTGACTGAGGTGTAATCCAACCTAAAAAGACAAATAGTGCATTCAAACCTTTTATCATTCCTGTTGCTGCCAAAACACCCAATATAGGTGTGAAAATACCTGATATAACATCAATGAAACTATTAAATACTCCAACCTTCTTTTCAGATTCTTGATTTTGTTCTGAACTTAATCCACTCACTGCCACAAACTCACTATAAACATCAGATACATGATTTCCTATTACAACCTGTACTTGTCCACCACTCTCAACAACTGTGATGACACCTTCGATTGTTTTTAATTTATCTTTGTTGGCTTTACTTTCATCCTTTAATTTAAATCTAAGACGTGTAACACAATGTGCCAAACTCAAAATATTTTCTTTTCCACCAACATTTTTTAAAATATTTTTGACTAATTTTTCATATTTCATATTACTCCTCCTCACTATATTTAGCTAGAATTATTTCATTGTATTAACATGCTTTTTTCCGTATTATATATACATAACTATGAAATATTATATTTAATCACCTTCTTTATAATTTTTTTACTAAAAAAATATATTAAAAAAGGCGAGCCTGTAAATAAACTAATCTAGTTCATTTATACGGTCTCGCCTGCTTTACCAGTAACAATCCATAATATATAATTATTCTTGTGTTACACGTTGTATATGCAATGTCAAATATAACTTCTCATCATCACTCAAAACAGTCTCTAGATACTCTTGTATATTTAACATGCAATTATACGCTTTTTGTAACTTATTTTTGACTTGTCTCAATAAAAAGTCATCATCTAAAACTTTAGAATTTTCATTATTCTTTAGTCTCATAAGAAAAAATCTTAAATGAATTACGAATCTTTCATAATCATATGATTTTTCATTTAACTCTTTCTTATATGAATATTTTACTATATTTAGAATATCACTAATCATTTTAGTAATTTCGAGTAAATCATCTGTTTTATTAAATTTATTGTTTATTTGAGCATTTATTAGATGCAGTGCAACATGTCCAGCTTCATCTTCACGCAGTTTTTTTCCAGTTATCTCTTCGATATATTCTAACGCCTTTAAACCAATTTTAAACTCTTTAGGATAGAATCTTTTAATCTCCCACATAAGCATATTGGGGTTATTTAGCCCATCATCATAAAGTTTTAATGCAAAATTAAGGTGATCTGTTAAAGTAACATAAATATAATCGTTCAGTTTAATATTTAAAATACTTTTAGCATATTCTATTATGTCAAAGCTTAACTCAATACATTCAGCAGTAACATTACCTAACAATGTTTTTAATCTGTTAGTTGTTTCATCTTCTTTCAGTATAAATGTTTTTTCAATCTTATCAGTATCAACATTATCTCCAATTTTCTTTTTAAAAGCCAATCCACAACCAAATAACACAAACTCTTGATTTTCAGAATCGTTTGCAATAACAGCATTATTATTAAAAATTTTTTTTATTTTCATCATAATCAGCTCCGCATCAGAAAATTAAAATCTATAACTCAATTTCATGTATAAAAACGCTTATGGAACTTAAAAAATTCGATAATCATTGATAATAAGCAGATATAATTCTTCAACTAATAAATCTAAAAAAACATAAAAAAACTTGATTAATATAAAAATTGCGAATTAAATCTTTATATTAATCAAGGTTTCGCCTGATCGAATCAGTAACAATCCTAGTAATATGTATCTTATGTTATTTGTATACTATCACATTCAACTTTTTTTGTCAAGATTTTATGAATTACAGCAGTTCTGAACGGATTAAAATTCCACTTTCATTTAATCAATATAGTAAACACTTGCATCTCTATCTAATTCATTTGCTGATAAACTAAGATACTTCCAATTCGTATCAATATATTCTTGTGCGTGTTCTATTTTACCTATTTCTCTGTCATGAACAAGCCACTTTAAAGTTTTAAATCCATATTTCACTGTAGAAATCCATGAAACATAGTTTATTGAAAAAGGATTTTTAGTTATCACAAATTTGCCTGCATTTTCTGCAAATAATATTCCATTTGCTATGCATAACATTATTGTTAACTTTGGATTGCCTCTCAAAGATACATCTCTTTTAGAAAAGAACATTTCTTTTATCACAAAAGACAGTCTCATTAGTATTTCAATCAATAAGACTGGCACACTCATGCCAATGAAATGATTGAAATTATATCCATCATAATACATTTTTTTAGATAAATCAGCTACTGTATATTTATTTCCGTTATACTCTATAGAACCTACTTGTATTAACTGTAACAAGGGTGTTAAGGGTGCGGGTACGCTAAGTATTTTTCCAGTTTTACTTTTTGTACCTACATCAGAAAGAAAATGTCCAAAAACAGTAATTATTGATTCAATAAATGATTTCGTTTCTGCTCCTTGTACTGATTGCACTATCAATCTTCCATTTCCATCTATAGCAGTTAACTGACCTTTCATTAAATCGGCGATTCCGAATATAAAGCCTAATATTGGGTCATGCCCTAAAGATTGAAATCTATGATACAGAGGACATAAACCAAGTACTTCTTGAGATATTTTGGAAGTATTTGATGATATGTCGTAAGTAACCTTATACTTTTCTTCTAATTCTTTTATCTTTTCCCCTGATAAGAGCTTGTTCCAAAAAGTTTCAACTCCTGATTTTAACTTGCCTGGAACAACTTTTTTGCCAACTGTTTTTGTAACCAAAAAATAATCTATTAACGCCGCAATAGTACCTATTATTCCAGAAATAGCATAATCATACTTATCTAATTTATATTGATCAGTAAACTCACTATTATATTTGCTTAATAAATAGTTAGCCTCATTAATTTCTTTTTTTGTTGCAACTTCATTAATAGCTACATTTGAATATCCACTATCATGCGATTCATTTATCAAATCTTCAAACCTCTTTTGAGGTCTTTTTTTAACCTTTTGCCATTCTAGCTTTTCAATTCTATTATTCTCAATAAATTCTGTAATCACAGATTTATCAGTATTCTGATTGTTAATAAATTCTTGCACTCTTTTTTCAAGCTCATCTAGTTCATTATTCATTTGAGAATAACTATTATCTAATGAATTTATTTTTTCACGTTGATATTTTAATACATCAATTTCGTTTTGAAATACCTTTTTACCCATTCAAATCAGACTCCATGTCTTTTTTTACACCCATTAACATATCTAATGTCAATTTCAAGTGATTCAATCTTTCTATTGATTCTTCCTTATCCTGCTCAAGCTTAACCATAATTCTATCATGAGCAAGCATTATTCTTTGTATAAGCATTTCTTTCTCTTGAATTAGTTTCTTTTGTTTTGTCTTATTCGCAAGTGCATATGCTCCACCACCTAGTATTACAGCGGGTGCAGCTAAAACTCCGATACCTGCTACCATTCCTCCTCCAACTAAAGCTCCTGCCGCAGCTAATCCAGATGTTATTCCAGCTGCACCTAATCCTGCAACGCTTCCCATAGCACTAAGAAGCCCAACTCCTGCAATTCCACCTGTTACAAGACCTGCTCCTGCCGCTCCAATGCCAAAGGCATCTGATTTTAGTATTTTATCCATTATTTCTCCTAAGTCTCCATCAACATCAGCTGTAATTCTTTTATTATCACTTAAAGTTAGCTCCGCTTCTTCTAACAGCTTTTTCACCAAAGTTAACGATTCACTATTTTTAAAGTTCATTTTCTTTCCCATTTATTATCCCTCCATTAATATATTCTTCGTAATCTAGTTTTTATGTTTTTTCATTACTACATTTCCATGCATAATATTTCACATAGATTTTATAAAAACATAATTTACATACATTATACCATGTCAATTCTACATTATTCTACATATATTGCTATATTATTACCGTAAAAATATTAACAAGACTGATTAATTTTTATCAAATCTTTATAATCTATTATGATTATGGCTGCCGATTTGTGTTATATTTACAGTTTCTTTTCATTTTTTGTTACTTTACAAGTGTATATGTTTTAAAAATAACCAGAACATCATATTTTGTCTGAAAAATCAAAAAATTTGGAACATATCTGTATATTAAGTTATCTAATATATAGATATATATATTTATTGAACTTATAGGAAAGGGGGGTTATTATGAAAAAACTTAGAAAGAAACTTAATAAAAGTACTATTGTTACATTTCAACGTATTTGTCTAGCTTGTTACAGAGAACCTGATGGAAGTACTGATTATTACTCTCCAGAAAATCGTTATAGCGGACCTGAATTATAATTATAACATTTATACTTAAACTCTTGTTAGGCTTGAACTCAATTAGATATTTGAGCTTAAGCCTAATTACATATTTCAGTTGACATTTTAGACCAATTTTGAAAACTCAGTTAACACCTCGTGTGTCAATTTGTTTTGAAGATTGGCCGTTAACCGTCTTTGATACAAAAGAATGTGGAACATATTTACATATAGGATTATCTAATATATAGACTAAATAAAATTAGCGAGATTTTCATAAGGAAGGAGGGTTAGTATGAAAAAGCTTAGTAAGAAAATTAATATACATACTATATCAATGTATAGTCTATGTATGTGTAGTTGCCATATTGAATGTGATGATCTTTACGATAACCATGTGTTATTACATGACGGATGGATACTTCCTCCAAAATAATTAATCTGTATACTTAAACTTATTAGGCTTAAACTCACTTTAAATATTTGAGCTTAAGCCTAATTACATATTTAAGTTGACACTTCATGTGTTAACTTGTTTTATAAGTTGAATGAGTTTTGTCAAAAAGGTCTAAGAACTATTCCAACTTATATTTCTTTAAGAAGCAAAATCATCTCGGGCAACATGCCTAGATAACAAAAAACAGACTGTTTTTACACAGCCTGCTATCTCTAATCACCAGATTTAGACTTTATACAATTTTTTTATGTCCTACACATATGATACCGGAATAAAAAATACTTTTCCTAGATGTATTTATAACACCAATACCAGTCTATACAATTAGGACAATTTTTTCTTCTTAATAATTCTTCATAAGTTTTTGGAGGAGGTATTATTGTAGGGCAGCCTTTTCTCCAATTTGCTGGGGTAACTGTCTTTGTTTTATCTGATACTTGAAGTGCTTCTACTAACCTTAATATCTCAGGTATATTTCTGCCATTTGTTAATGGATAAACTAATATAGCTCTTATTATACCTTTGTCATCTATAATAAACACATTCCTTACAGTTGTTGTTTCACTTACATCTTTTGATATCATTCCATAAAGACTAGCTATAGAACCATCTCTATCTGCTATTATAGGAAAAGGCACCTGCACTCCTGTATTTTCATAAATATTGTATACCCAAGCTAAATGAGATGGATTGCTATCTATACTTAAACCTAAAAGCTCTGTATTTCTTTCTTTAAAGTATGAATAATACTGTGTAAAAGCTAAGAATTCTGTTGTACATACAGGTGTAAAGTCTCCCGGATGTGAAAATAGTACTAACCATTTACCTTTATAATCAGATAGCTTTACATTTCCAAAAGTAGTTACTGCTTTAAAGTCTGGCGCTTTCATCCCTATTCTTAAACAATTATCTTGCACTTTATTTGCACCACCTAAAATATAATCCTACTAGTTTATAATATGTAATTAGCTATTCATTCGTTAACTTCTAATCTACCGACCACTGCGTTCAATACATTATATAAATAAAATTACTTTTATTATTAATCTATACTATATCACTAAATATATCTATTCTGAAGTAAATCACTTTATGGGAGTATTTTGTTATATAAAGTGGAAAACGGAACCTACCAAAAAACAAATAACTTCTTCTTATAGAACGGCTTATACTTAGAAATAATCAAATTGGTTAGACTACTATTATCATATCTAACGAAATCAACCACCTTACCTAAACCTTCAACAGTAATTCCAGCTTTAGCTATAACCTCATCATAACTTGAAGTACACTTCACTAGAATAAGTGAGTGTGGAGGTACTTCTTCTTCAGGATTATAGTAATGTACCAAATACGCTTCTAAAACACGTTTTTCTTTCTTAAATATCTTAATAAGATTATTAACAACGTCATGAGGATACTCTTTCGGTTCACCAATCATAATCTTTGTTTCTTTCTCAATAATTCTACTATTTTGAGGTTGAAATATTGTACCATCACGTAACGCATTTATTTCTGATACAGTAAATTCTTTTTGAACTGTAAAGTTAGGATTTAGTATCATAGGGGTATCTCTCACCAACTCAAATAAACTCTTTGCATTCATGCTAATATATTTTTGGTTTGAAGTTATGAACTTCTGTAATAGCTCTAAATTGCTGAAAAACGGAATTATTGTACTTCCATCTTGTTTTTGTATCGTCAAGAAATTAACTTTAGAGCCAGCTATAAGAGTTCCATCTTCTTTTATAGTATCATCTTCATTAGTCAGTAAGTAAACTTCCAAATCTAATAACATCTTATAAAACATTCGTCTATCATCAGTATTCTTTGATGCTGAAATGAATACTTCCTCAAAACTCTTCATACTCTTCCCCTTTCATATTCACTACCCTCGATTACTTTTAATTATTTATAATAGTAATACCAGTTACTATCATAGTTCTTGTCAAAGTTTTCTTTGCTGTCAAGCATTATACTAAAGTTGCCAAAATTGATATAATCGAATTCGTCATATTTTTTCAATACTTTAAGATAATCCATTTTCAAATCATCTATCAATCCATCTGCTTTATGTAGTTCTACTTCATAATCTGTATAAAAGAAAAAAGTAGTTGCTGAAAAAAACTTCGATATCTCCCATAAACTATAATCCTGGTATTTATTTTTCAATTCCGATATTTCCTCTCTTGTAACACGATTATTTGCATCACTTCTAGCAATAGGTTCAAAAGCGCTAAATATAACAAATAAATCTATCATATCATACTTATATTTATTGTTTTTAGCAAAAAAATTAATTAATACTTTAGACTTTTTTGCATTATTTATCTCTATAAATTTACACTTTATTTCTTCTTGTTTAATTGGGTCGTAATTAATGTTTTCTTGACTTCTAAACTTCTCAGCTTCTTCTTTAAATTCAAAAACAATTTCAAGTCTAGGTCTTTGGGAATTAGCAGCAACACCAACTTTTTCATAACAAATATTTAGTACCTTTACGCAATATTTATTATAAATCCAATCAGCTAATTTCATTAGTGTAGAATCCATTTTTTTCTTTCCTTGCTTTACTAGCTTTTTATCTTTATATGAATAATCATTTGTTGTAATCACATAACATTACCTCCTTGAAACAATTAGTCATGTCGATAGAGGCATAGGTAAGGCTTTAAATCATCTCTACCTTTACCATGCCTAAAAGTTTAGGTCATCAGGCTACGACTTCATCTCGCTTAGTACTATGTGCAGTAGCAGCTACAAAGCACCAAGAAGTATTAATGTTCACATTATCTACCCTTTGGTGTGGGACAAGATATTAACTCTGTATGCCAAAGGTATTTCACCTCTAGACTCAGCAGTATAGTTTAGACAATTAGACTAACGCGTTTTACTTAGGTTACCAACCCAAAACTTATGGCGAAACGTGGATACCTTCGAACTGAACCCTATAGTAATAAATCTTTATGGTATTTGCACTCAGTAAGAAGATGTGGTTTACAGCACCCCAAAGACTGTCCCTCGTACACTCCTGAGCAAACACAGTATTATGTGATAGAAAGACCGAATAATTATCTTAATAATTCAATTTTGTTTTCTATCATTTCATAATTTTTATATCCTTTTAATTTTGCTTGTAATAAAAACTTATCTGCTTTCTCAAAATCACCTTGCATTGCATATGCTAATGATATAAATCCATAAACTTTTATTAAATTTGGATTATTATCTATAGCTAACTTGAATTGTTTAATAGCTTTTTCAATATCATTATTACTTAAATATAAAGCTCCTAAAAATGAGTATACATCAGCATGATTAGGATTCAATTCCTCTGCAACTAATTATGCTTCTTCAGCTAAATCTAATTTCCCAATATCAAAGTAAGCTATACCAATATTAAACCAAGCTAACTGATACTTGTCATCATCTCTATAGCCTTTTTAAGTTCAATAATTCCTTCATTATACATATCTAGTTCAATATAACATCTTCCTAATGCACTATACATTTCTACTAAGCTATACTCTTTAGTCCCTACTTCTATTGCTTCATTAAAATAAACTATTGCATCATGATAATTTTCCTTCTCAAACTGTGAAAATCCTTTTGACACAAGATAATCACCTGACTCATTCAAACAACTACACAATAAAAAAATAGAAACTAATATAATAAAACAAATTCTAATCTTTTTCATTTCAAACTCCTTGTTATTATCTAGTCTTTTCAGTCATATGAATTTTAAATCTCTGTATATTAGTTCCGACTATTACCTAAAATCAGTGATAGTTGCGAACTAAAGCTTGTAAATACTTTTTATATATTATCTAATGAACTCTTAATATTACTTTACTTCTTAACAATTTATAATGTAACAATATATTTCTATATATATCATGCAAACCCTTTTATTCGATGTAACTTTTACGCTAATCATGGTTAATTTAAGCAGAATATGACTCATTAGAATTGGTTACTCATATATATGTCTTGTAAAGCTTCAACACAAAAAACATTGAGCCACACTTTCCTCAAAGGTTTACCCTAGCTATTTTACAATTTTTTTGAACTCTATTACAAAAGTAGTCCTATTATATAAAAAACAAACTGTCTTTTTACACAGCTTGCTTCATTAATTTCCTAATCTAGGATTTCTATAATTTTTTTATATCTTTCATATAAGATACCTGTTAGATTAACAAATCATAATAGATTGTTTTTATAATATATGTTATTTAAAAAACAGAAACTATTACCTTCGCCATATTGGCGTATTTTGTGACGAAACATTGACGTATAAATTCATCAATTATTTATTTAATTATGCCACTTACACAGGATTTTTTAGCACTCACTCTTTCGTATTTGCTATGATATACCAAAGACTAAAAAGAGTAAAATAGTATGTCGATATTTATTTGAAAAATGCTTAATTCTACATAAAAAATTAATGATTCTATCACATTTTATTTAATCTATATTCACAAGTACCTTTTCTTTTTTATTTTTACAAATATTTATGTTGAAATAAGCAGTATTATAATTTTTTTTATAAATAAATGGAACAAATTCATATATCAAATTATCTAACATATAGATACAATAAATTTACTTTAATTTTACATAAGAAAGGAGGGTTAACATGAAAAAACTTTTAAAGAGAATTAAAAATAATACTATGGTTAAATATATGCCAGCAGCATGTGAGTGTAGCTGTACAAATACTGACCGCTATGATAGCTCTTACTCCCATCATTATTAGGTAATAAAAGCAACACACATATTACTTAAAATCTTGTTCGGCTTAAGTCTACTTGAAATATTTAGGCTTGAGCCTTACTTATTATTACTTTCATGAATTCACATGCTCCTTGCATTAGTCATAATTAATTACTTCTTTTTTTAAATATCAATACAACACTTTTTAATCTCCAATATGCATTATGTGTTCAATATTATTAGACAATGCTTTGATTTTATCTTTTATAAAAGTTGGATAAACAATAATGTTATCAATGTCTGCAATATCAAACCATTGAAATATTAACTTTACATCTTCCTCTACACCCAAAAAACCTTCTTTTTGATCTAGAATAGATGATTCTTCATCAAATTTCATAAGATAACAAAATGATATCTCATGATACTTTTTATTATCAAATTCAAAAAAATTCTCTACTACCCATAATAATCTATCTATTGTAACTTCCTCATTAAGTTCTTCTCGCATCTCTCTGACAATAGTATCTTTAGTAAATTCTAGTAATTCATTTCGCCCACCAGGCAAAGCCCAAAAATCATCCTTAACTGTTTTATGTAAAAGAATTTTACCATTGTTTATTGCTACTCCAGCAACTCTAAAATTGAATCTATTTTCCCCACTATCAAAACAAATCATAATATTCTCCAATCATATAGTATTTAAATCAATTACATGTGTAAATTACTATTCTTTTTATCACTTACATTCACTCAAATAAAGAATGTGTAAATATTGCTTTATCCTTAAAATAAATATACTGTCAAAATATATAATGACTATTGTTAACCAATTACACTTAACGGTCTGTATTTGCGACGTCTCTGAATCGGACCCTCAAAGCCCTTCTTCGTAAGCGGTGCTCACACCCGTTAAAGAGATGTACGTACAGAGTATTTTGTTATAAGAATTTGACTCATTCAGCTTCGAAGCTTCTTCGCTAGTTTTTTCAGTATTTCTCTCTTTTAATACATAACATAATATAAGAAAATTATAAACTAAAGATTATCTATTAATTTATATTTGCTTTTAACTTAACGGGTATAAATGTTTCCATCTGTGCCCATCCCTGTGCTTTTATAATCTCTGATGGTGTAATAATATGTCCCATAGCATAATGATTTTGGCGAATATCCAGTTCTAAAATATCTGAATTCTTAATATATTCCAATGTTTGCTTATATAACTTACCATTTGCTTCTTCATTTCCGTCTTTGTAAACATAAGTTATATAGTACCCGCCTTCGAAATCAACGACTTCGTTCCCATCATTATCCATATCCTCACTCAATGCCCACCACCATACCATACCTTGTTTTTCTTCATCAAAAAACAAAAAGTCTCTAGGCATAAAACTATCTCTGTCAGATAGCTTAATTGCAGAAAAATACTTATCAAACTTTCCTAAAATACCATTTAACGAAAAGTTAAATTCCTTATCTACACCAGACGACGCTGCTTTAAACGGTGGTAATGATATTATTCTAAACTCCATAAAAATACCTCCTGTTATTTTTTTAAGCAATAATTATCTTCGTGTACACTTGTCATTTCTACAAGTATGTATTATTATAATCTCTCTATATATACATACTGTATTCTTTTGACCCTAAAGTAATCTCCCGAAACTGAATGAGTCAATTCTTATAACTTTTAATCTCTGTATGTTAGTTCTGACTATTACCTAAATTAAGTAGTATTTAAGAACTAAAGTTTGTAAATACCTTATATATATTATCTAAAGGACTCTTAATATTACTTTAATTCTTAACATTTTATAATGTAATAATGTATTTCTATATTTATTATGCAAACCCTTTTATTACATGTAAGTTTTGCACTAACCATGTGGGTAATTTAACATTATATGAAATCGAAAAAATACTCCCTTCTCCGAGTTAGAAAAATTTCTTACATCTTGCTGAACCAAAAATAGCAAGCTATATAACATACAAAACTTTACTATATCAAATCTTCAAAGAAATATAGCAAATAGTTGATTTACCCTCTTTTTACCTACAAATTTCTCACCCTTGCAATCTTCATTTTTCTATTTTTCATATATTTAATAACAGTTGTACCTACATAACCACCTATTAGCCCTCCTATCATTGCAAAACCAAGTGCTAATAACACTTTTAATGGTGGATTAAATCCAAAAGGAGCGAGCAGGCCTGGTATTGGCGAAGCTGTTCCTGGTGCATTGTTTATTATTTTAAAATGTGCTGCTGCTATTCCTGCAAGTCCTCCACCAATAAAGTCTGAAAAATATATTGGAAATGGGTTCTTTGTTATTATGTCTGCCTGTGTTAATGGCTCTAGCATTACTGATATAACATTTTTTGAATCACCAATATTCAATCTCTTAAAAACAACTCCATTTGTAAATGCTCCTCCAAAACTGCTTATGGCAGCTATTCCCATAGCTAAACCCTGTAATCCAAGCATTGCTGTTAAAGCCATAGAACTTAAAGGTGATGTGCATAGAATCTTGATAATTCCTCCTAGTAAAAATCCCATAATATATGGTGATTGATCAGCTGCTACCCTTATTATATCTCCTATACTTAAAAGAGTACTATTTACAATTGGTGTGAATAATACTGCAATTAGTCTAGCAATAGGCGCTATAGTCAAAGCTCCTATTATTATATCTACACCCTTTGGAAGTTTTTCCTCAAGCTTAGGTGCAAATAATCCTACCAAATAACCTGCCATAAATCCTGGTAATATCCCCAGCTTTGCAGTTGCTGCTCCTGCTACCATTGCATATACAGGATTTACTCCCATATTTATACACACATATATTGCTGCAATAGGTCCTCCCATACTTCCAGATGCATTTCCTACCTCCCCTAAAAATTCAAAATGTAAGAAGTCACCACTAATATATTTATGAATTGCTTCTACTAGAAATGTTGCAACAGCTGCACCCGCTAGACCTGACATTGCCTTATCTCCCTTTGGTGCTTTTAAACTAAAACCTGAAAATACAATTAAAACTAATAATAATAACATCATTCCTTTTACAATTGCTAACATATATAACCCTCCAGTACAATTTGAATTTTGGATTATCTATGTGCAAAATAAAAAGACAGAGAGTAATGCAGCATAGAAAATCCCTTGCTACTCTACTCCCTGTCCTTTTATCTGAAAGCTTCCCTACAACATTCGTTGTAAGTTACTCCTTCGATGCCTAATAATAGGTCTCTCCAGGGTCGTGTCAAATCATTGTATCATTACCTGAAAGTTTCAAAACAGATTTTTAGCACAAATCTATTTTTTGCTTCTACGGTTATCCTCTTGGATATCTCCAATGATTATCATCCACATATGTAGTTGTTTTTTATATCTTTTTAGTAACTCTTTCCTTCTTTTTTTATGTTATCATAATTTGTTTGAAGAGTACAATTATTTTCTATTTAATATGAAAAAAATATAATATATGCATCAATTATAGATTATTTTTATAACGCAAAATAATATTTTGAAAAAACAATAAGTCTTATTTAAAGAACTAAGAGTGTTATCTTATATACAGACTTTACTTGTTTTACAAATATCATTATCTTAACACAGTTGAGTATTTACTTAGAAATTTATAGTTTCTAATTTGTCATAAATAGAGCCTACATTACTTCATTGCAGGCTCTATTTATCATGTTTTTAATTATACAGCGTACTATAAATTTAGTATGGAGGAACATTTACTTTATCTACTGTACACCAATAATAATTGTAAACAATTTCTGGTCTACATCCTCTAACATCATCTTGTGCATTTTCATACTTTACAAATCTTGCTAGTGTCATATACTAACCCTCCTTTTCAATATATTTTTTTACTAAAATTGAAATAAATATATATATTTTTTTTTTAATCTAATATTATGCTGTAACCTCTGTATTTCTTATTCTAAACTCTTCAATCATTTTACACACATTAGAAACAGAGCTGTTCTTATTCTCCAGCTGCTTATTCCACTGCTCTACTTTATTCTTTAATCCATATAATTTATAATTTGCAACTATATCATCTATATCATTATCAATTATATTTCCATAACTAAATAACTCCTCAGGAAAGAAATCACAAGGTTTAATATTACCTTTTTCTGATATAGACCAACTTGATGTTCCAGCACCACAATTGAACCTTTCTTCTTTAACTTCTTCTTCAATAAATTCTTCTTTGTCTTGTTTTTCTATTTTTAATTCACTACTACTATCTTCCCATTTTGTTATATCAATTTCACCTTTATATTTGCTATTTAGTTCTTTAAGCTTATTTTCAACAACTATGTGATCTTCTTTACTTAATAACCAACTATCATCTAAATTAAGACCTCTACCACATTTACTAAATGCTCCAACAGTTAATTTCTTAACACCAATACTGATTAGAAATTTAGCCATTTCCTCTATTTCATCAATTTTGTTCTTGGTTGCTATCATTGCTATTGACACATTTACATCATTTTTAACCAATTCTTTTATACCGTTTATTGTTTTATTATAAGAATCTTTAGTACTTGTAACATATTCATGCTCATCCTCTTTATGTGAATACAATGATATTTGTACACCACTTACACCCTTGAATTCGTGTGCATTTTTTTCATTTATTAATGTTGCTGATGTTGTTATATTTACATCAAAATTTTCTTTACTATATCTTAAAATATCTAAAAATCTATTATGTAGCATTGGTTCTCCCCCAGTTAATTGTATACCTGGAGTTTTACCGGCTAAGCATTTTAATGTACTCATCAACCTTTCGTATGGTATAAAATCTTTGTTTGAAATATTACAGCTTTTAAAACAATGCTTACATGTCAAATTACAACTATTTGTTATACTGAAAATAATATAGTATGGATACTTTTTGTTTTTTTCTCCTGTATGCTTCATTGTATACTTTGAGGGCTTGTCATTAAATGTTAATATTGATTTATTATTTTCTAAAAACTGATTCATAATATCTGATATTTGATTTCTATCATCTGATCCTAATTCCAAAACAATATCATTAATAACATTATCTATTGATTTTTCTCCATCTAACTTGTCCAAAATATATACATCTATATCACTTAAATACTTATTTTTCCCTCCAATAACAATACCATAATTATCTATATAATGAACTTTTAAACTCTCTTTTAAATGTGGATACATATTGTTCTCCTTTCGTTTAAAAATTTATAGTTTGCCATTTGTTTTAAATAAAGCCTGTACTACTTTACTACAAGCTTTATTTATCTTTACATTTAAACTATTCTGTCTTAAGGAAGATGATACATTAGTATTTCTGGACCACATATATCATGTCTATTAACTCTTTCAGGCATACATATATATCGCACACCAGAATTTTGATATTTCACAAATCTTGATAAAGTCATAATCTAACCTCCTATTTCTATCACATTGGTTTTATTTAATTATATTGTATCATTAATAAATAGAAAAATTTGTTAAAACTAGGATGTATTTTAAATTTTTATTCATCAATAATTTTTGTTTTTAGCCGCTTTTTTTCTAAAAATTTAGCTTGAGTTAATGATTATTGATTTATACTTAAAAGCCTGTAATATTAAATTACAGGCTTGATTCATTATGTTCTATATGTTATATAGTATTTCATCATTGAATTAATGTTGTATTATGCTATATTCATTAATGGGAAAAAATGTTAATTCCTCATCTACGCCCCTTTACTGAATGGATAAATTGGTAAATTTCGGTATTTTATAAATAATACAATTGGTTTAAACCAAGTACTAACATATTATAATATTTAATATAACTTGAAACTTGTTAATATTACTCATATCCTCATTTATGTATAATTAAATCATCTGTTTTAATTATAACACTTTTGACTTAAATAATATGTAATATTTGGTCTATAATCCCAACTTTCGTTCGTCAAAATATTTTGTTTTCAGATATTTTTTTATTTTAATTTATACTATTTCAAATAGTCATTTTTTTAATTTAAAAAAATTGATAAAGCATTCTTGCTTTATCAATTTTTCTTTATTATGTTCTATATTCATATCTTGTCAATTTAGATTAATACACTGTTTACATTCAAAATATTTTATTATTCTGTAAAATACACTTTATCTACTGTACAAAAATAAGAATTATAAGTTACTTGTGGTGGACATCCTTGAATAATATCATGTGAATTTTTATACTTTACAAATCTATCTAGTGTCATATACTAACCCCCTTTTTAATTTTTTATAAATAAAGCCTGTACTACTTTACAGGCTTTATTTATACTATTCTGTCTTAAGAAGTACTAAAAACCACCATACATTAGTATTTCTGGACCACATATATCATGTCTATTAACTCTTTCAGGCATACATATATATCGCACACCAGAATTTTGATATTTCACAAATCTTGATAAAGTCATAATATAACCTCCTTTCTCTACTGCATTGCTTTATTTAATTAAATTATATCATCAAGAAATTGAAAATTATGTAAAAATAAGGTTGTATACTATATTTTCACTCGTCAAAATTTTAGTTTTAGACACTATTTCTCGCATAATTATTTTTGTAATCATTTTGAAAATCTAACTTGATTGAATGGATTATTGGTTTATGCTAAAAGCCTGTAATATTAAATTACAGGCTTTATAAATTATGTTCTCTAAGTTAAGTATGTCATTAATGACTCAATGTTATATTTTGTTTTATTTTTCAATAGGATGATAATGTATTTGTCCTTCTGCACACCATTTTAGAACAATTAAATTTTCTACCGAGCATGCTGGAATTGGACCATTTTGTGTATCTTGGTATTTTACAAATCTTGATAGTGTCATTGTTTAACCCCCTTCTCAATTAATTTTATAATAATATGATTAATTTAATTTAAATGTTGCCATATTGTTTTATTTGTTATAATTTAACAAACTTAATGATGTAATTATACCTTCATTTATGTACAAACAAATCATTTCTTTTTATTATAACACTATTAATTTCAATATTTTGTAAAATTTTGTCTGTATATTCAATTTCCGTTCGACACTATATTTATTCTTAGATACTTTTTGTTTTATACTATTTTTGATAGTCTTTTTTGCATAAAAAAATTGATAAAGCATATCAAGCCTTATCAATTTTAAATCAGCAAAAAAACGTCAAACAGCGTAAAAACATACTCTAGTATTCTTATATATACACCATATTGTATAGTTCAAAATATTATTAATATTAAACCCAATGCTAGTAGTTGATTTTAATTATAGGTCCACCAGTATAATATAGTACATCTGGCCTGCATAATCCCATGTAATTAATTTCTTCAGGTAAACATACACTTCTTTCAGATTTTTGATACTTTACAAATCTTGATAATGTCATAAAAATTTCACCCTTTCGCTTATTTTTTATAACGCTTGTACTATTATTAATATTATGTTAATTCAATGCTAGTAGTTCCTTTCAGATGGTTAAACAGATAAATATATTACATCAGGTCTGCATAATATTGGTTTATCAACTTTTTCAGGTACGCATATAGGTATTTCAATTTTTTGATACTTTACAAATCTTGATAATGTCATAGTCTAACCTCCTCTCTATTTATTACTTCCTAGATTTTAATTACTACTACAAGCAAATTTTATCATTTTTTAATTGAAAAAAATGTAATAATAGAGTATGTATGTTAATTTTTACTCGTTAATTTTTTTCCATATTCTACAAAAAAACCGACAAGACTTTTTACCTTATCGGTTATAACTAACTCTATGACTGTATATCTCTATATTCATATCTATTATAAGTAATAAATATACCAACAACGATAATTATCGCTGATAACAATAGGTATATACTCTGTATTTCCCCTGTAATAAGTATTGCCTTTGCATCAAAGTAATAAAAAGGTATTATATATCCTAAAAATTCAATTTTATCATACATACTTATAGCCATTGACAAAATATACGTTGACAGTAAAACTCCTGTAGATATTGATGATGCTTTTTTTGCTGTTTTGGTTAATGATGATATCATTAATCCTATGCTAAAAAACACTATTTGAATCAATAATAATGTTGCCATTATTTTTAAAATATATGATGTAATAGAATCGCCTTTATTGACTTTTGAAACAAAAATAATTGACGTAACGCCTGTAACTATGTTTAAAATAATCATATTTATAAGACTAGCTATTATCTTTGATGTTACTATTTGTTTCCTTTTAATAGGCTTAATTAATAGAAAATCAGCAGTTTTATCTCTTTCTTCCTTTGAAATAATTGATGCTCCTAATAGTATTGCATGTATTCCTGCTATGAGTGCGAAATACATATAAAATATAGAATAGTATCCCCCTATTTCTGTAAGATTAATGTCACCTATCCCAAAAATTCTTTTCATGACTTCAGGTAAATTATTCATTAATTCATTAGCTTCTTCACCCATACTAGCAAAACCTTGATATTTTATCATACCAATAGTTATTAATAGTATCATACTAACACACCATATAATCAATGCTTTTCTATTTGCACGCATTTCTCTTGAAATTATATTCATAATCAATCCTCCAATTAACCAATATTCATTAAATAATTATATAGATGGAAAATCTTTTTTTTGATATCTTATATATGCAAAACAAATAAACACCATAGCTAATATAAAATTGAGTATTAAATAGTTAGTTTTATAAGCTATCTCAAGCATAATACTATCTGGATCAAAGTATCCAAAGGGTGAAATGTAAGAAAGTTTTTTATCTTGAAGTGTATTATTTAATAGTTGAATAATATAAAATCCAAAAACTACACCCATTGTAATAGGTAATACGCTTTTAATTTTCTTTACAATTGTTCCAATCAAAATACCAAATGTTAAGAAAAATATTTGAATAAAAAACAAGCTTAAAGAAATTAATAAAAAAGTCTTAAAATCAAACTCTACTTTTTTAAATATTTGAACTAATAAAAGCGCACATATTAAATAGATTACATTCATAATAATAACGTGTGTTAATACTGCTAAAAATTTAGGTGTAATAATCTGTTTTCTATTTACAGGTTTAACAACAAGAAATTCTACTGTTTTTTCTCGTATTTCTTTAGACATAATATCCAATCCTAATTTCATAGCAAATATAGCTCCTATTAATTTAATGTACATGAAAATCATGCTGTAAAAACTATTTATACTACTAAAAGTAAGGTTATTAAATCCAAAGGCTTTTTTAAATGTTTCAGGAAAATTATTTAATAGTCTTTCAAGTTTTTCTGCTTCAGATGAAAAAGAAGGATATATAGATAAAAACAATAATAAACACAATATTAAAGAAACAGTCCATATTATATTTTCTTTTAAGTATGATTTGAATTCATATTTAAAAATATTCATTTTATACCTCCTTCTCATAATAATACATGAAAATCTCCTCCAGAGTTGGCTCTTCAACAAGTAGATTTTTTACTTTCATTTTGCTTAATATGCTAATAATTAGATTTATATCACCTTTATACATAAAACTTGCACTATTTTCTTGTGCCTTAAAATCTTTGATTCCCTTTATATTAAAAGATTGTTCAGCTATTTCATCAGTTGCTTCAAGCTTGAATTTTTTATAATTATTATGTCTTAGTGAATCTATACTTTCAACTTTAATTAGTTTACCTTCTTTTATAATTGCAACCCTATCACACAATTTCTGTACTTCATCTAGTATGTGAGAAGAAAAGAAAATAGTTGCTCCTTTTTTATTTTCTTCTTTGATTAAATTAAAAAACTTTTTCTGCATTAGTGGATCCAACCCACTAGTTGGTTCATCTAATATTATAAGCTTTGGTTCATGTAGTAACCCTTGAACTATACCTACCTTTTTTTTGTTACCTAATGATAAATCATCTATTTTTCTCTTTAAATCCAAATCTAAAATTTCTGCTAAATAATTTATTCTCTTAGTACAATCTTTACCATAAAAGCTTGCTGAATATTTTAGTAAATCTATAACTTTCATATTGTCATAATAAAAAACTTCTGAAGGAAGGTAGCCTATATCTTTTCTAATTGATGCACCTTCTTTTATGCAGTCTTTGCCGAAAATCTTAGCACTTCCGCTGGTAGGATATATTAATGATAACATAGTTCTAATAGCTGTTGATTTACCGGCTCCATTAGGTCCTATGAATCCAAAAATCTCACCTTCTTCTACTTTAAGTGAAACATCAATTATACCTCTGGCTTTGCCATAATATTTCGTCAATTTGTTAGTTTCAATAACATTCATAATAATACCTCCCTCGTATAATATATTTAAAACCAAATTATTCACAGAAAGTTATACACTATATACATGTTATAAAATTATATGAATAATCAGGGTTAAATCATTAGTTATTTTATTAAATAAATATCAACTCAATTCGGTTAATATAACAATATCATATATATAAGCAATAATTTATACTAAAAGCCAGTTCAATTTAATTATTATTCTTTAATGTATCTCTTTGTTTTATACATTATTAAAGCTATTACTTTTATCTTTGTACATATTAATTGTAGTTATAAATAACTATTTATCATAATAAACCTTATATAGACATAATCCCTCAGAAGGTGCTGTAATTCCTGCATTTGACCTAATTTTACCGTTCATAATTTGTGGTATTGTTTCAGACTTTAATTTTCCTAGTCCAATCTCTATAAGCGTACCAGTTATTATTCTAATCATTTTATGTAAAAACCCATTGCCATGATAAATAATATCTATTTGATTACCATTTATTCTGAACTCTATCGAATAAATTTCTCTTACTGTAGATTTCTTTTTAGATTTCATAGCTGTAAAAGCTTTATAGTCATTAACGCCTATAAAATATTTAGAAGCCTTTTTCATTTCTGATATATTAAGTTTTTCTGGAATATAATATGTGTATTTTCTATTAAATACTGTAGGTACATTACTATTGTAAATACTATAAATATATTCTTTGCTAACAGCATTGTATCTAGAATGAAATCTTTCATCCACTTCAATAACTTTTTTTATAACTATATCTTCTGGTAAGTAATGATTGCAATAATCTCTTATTTCATCTTGAGAACTATTACAATTGGTGTGAAAGTTAGCTACCTGTCCTATAGCATGAACCCCTGCATCTGTTCGACCTGAACCAATTATTTGAATATCTTCACCAGTCATTTTCTTTAAAACATCTTCTATTTTATGTTGTATAGTATTGTCTGTATTACCGAGCCTTTGCCAACCTTTATATCTTGACCCATCATATTCTATAAGCATTTTAATATTTCTCATACATTTCTCCTTTTTTCTTTGTTGTTTTTTAACAGCATTTTATAGTCAGATTTATTTATTTATAATCATAATAATATAATTATATAAAATTGAAAGCTTAAGTAAATTAATATTGTTTTATTAGTAATTATTCCTTTTCCTATTGCAGATATTCATATCTTTATTGTTTTATATTATAGTTTATTTTGTTTTTAAACAAAAAATAGAATTAGTCATGTAAATAACAGAACATAGAAATCCAAGAATAATATGGAGTTAGTATTATAAATAATTATAACACAGGTTAAAATAGAAAAAAATATAATTCTCACTCCTACTTACTTCGTTCCTAGCAGTAAACGACTCAAACCCAATCATAGATTTGGGTTCTAAACAGAACCGCTAAACTCTTACGTTTAGCGGTTTATTATACTTATTCACTTAAAACTGTAACTTTTTTAATGATGACATCTACTGTCGGCTTCGATTTTTCACCCATTAAAGGATTATATATTACTGGTGTTTCTGCAATTTTATCTAAAGTTTCTTCACCTTCTATCAATTTGCCAAATGCTGCGTTTATCTCCATTTAATGGTGAAAAATAACAGTTTATTTAAATAAAATTGCCTCTAATTCTATATTTTGTAAAAATACATCAGATTGCACATAATAATCTGACGTATTTTATTTAATCATGGTAACTTGTATCTTAATTAATTATTATTGACACTTATGTCGTCCAAGACAGAACCCTCCCGACTGGGTATTCATAATTAGACAAACTCATAAAACTTATAGTTTCTAAATCTTAAGGTTTGTATATATTTATTATATTTTTTTTTACAAAAAATTTTAACTATACAAATCTTTTTGATTTACCTAGTATCAAATGTTTTGCTAGGAGTGTTTTTGTAATAAAAATAATATAATTAATTATAAAAAACCTATTATCTATACAAAATTAATTATTGCCCACTTAATATTTAGCATGTCTATTTTTTTCTTTAAAAATTGTTTTTATTAACATATTCCTCAAAATCATCACACAATTTATCTATAATATCTTCTGTCTCTTTGAAGAAAAACTCTCCAATTTCTCTTTTATACTTAATTTTAAACTTCCTATATATTTTAGTAAAATCACTATAAATTTCTTCTTCACTAAATTTGGTTCCTATATCCTTCATTTTGGCTATTAGATTTCTACCATTCTCTGGTTTCATTGTAAATAAAAATAATTTTTCGATTTTTTCTTCAAATTCTTTTATTAATTCACCTATAGTTTCTTCTTCTTGATTTTTTTGTTGAATTATTTTCAATATATCAAATTTCATCTGTTCTCCACCAGATTCTCCATCCTCATTACCTTTAGTTTTTCTTTTATTTTCATCTTTTTCTGGGGGATTGACAATTCCAATCTGATTATCAAAGTAAACTTCTACATCGTCCTTTAGATTATCTGGTTTATTAATATTGTTGTACTCATTATTATACCTTTTCCAAAATTCTAAAAAGTTTATCTCATTATATTTTGGATCAAATTCTATAACAAATTCAACCAGATTCAAAATTTGAAAATATCTATTAATTTTCTTTTTTAATTTTTTACTTCTCTCAGGATTATTTCTTATGTACCTCGCTAATCCATCTTCAAACTCTAAAAAATTATGTACATTCTTTTCCTTACCTTGTTTTATGGTTAAAAACATCTTGAAGTATTTCTTATACAATGAAGAATCTATTAAATCATCATAAATATTCTCAAGTCCTTTTAACTCTCCAAATGGATCAAAATCGCTAATTACAACATCACTAAAATGTTCAAAAGCCTCTTTAATATTATTTACGTTCACGTTTTTGTGTGAAAAATCTACTATTTTACATTCATTTTTATGTTTTGTTGTTCTATTTACCCTAGAAATAGTCTGTATCGCATTAATGGCTCTTATCTCCTTATCTAAAAACAATGTATGTAATCTAGGTTCATCAAAACCGGTTTGTAACTTATCTACAACTATAATCAATCCATTTTTACACAAAGCAAACTCCTGAAGTACTTTTACTTCAGATTTTCCATTATTTAAATTGCTAGCTTTAGAATATTTTTGCCCATCTCCACTGTATACAATATATACAGGAGCATCCTTAAATCGTTGGTAATTTTTATAATTCATTGCTTCATCATAATACTTTTCTATACATTCTTTGTATTTAATAGCACTTTTTATTGACGTTGTTGCCAACATAGCTTTTGCTTGTCCCCTAATTTTTCTATAGGTTGTTTTGACTAATCGTTCTACAATGAACTTAGAAGTAGCATCTATACGATCTTCATTCTCATATACCTTTTTCTTAACAATTCTATACTCTTTTTCTTTATTGTTGACTCCCTTTGTAATATCATTAGGTAATTCATAATACATCTTAGCTGACACTGGCACAATTCCTTTTAGAGGATTTAATATATAACCATCTTCAATAGCTTCCTTCATGGTATAGCTATCAAAAGGCTTCCATATTTTTTCTCCTTCTGCATACTTGCTAAATTCACCAAACCTTGCCAATGTATGATCACTTGGTGTTGCGGTAAAACCAATAAGCAAATTCTTATGCTTTCTATTCTTCACATATTCTTTATTTGAGTCAAAACTGCTTTGTAATTCATCAAATAAACTAATCATCTCATTATGCTGTTTTCCACTATTAGAACGATGAATTTCATCAATTAAAAAAACAATTCTCATATTAGCAAGCCTATCTAATATATCATCGCTTAATACTTCTTTAATAGTGTTGAATTTTTGTAAATTTACTATAACAATTCGCTTATCTGTACTTAAAGCATTAATAAAAGATCTCTTGTCGCTTGCTTCTACAAACATTTTATTATCAATATTCATATTGAACATTTTACTATCTAATTGATCTCTTAATTGAACTCTATCAACAATTAGCATAATTTTATCATAGACATATTTTCCATCTCTTTTTATATCTTTTAATTGCAGTGCAGACCATCCAATAATATTACTCTTGCCAAAACCAGCTGCATACTGTAACAGAAGTGAATATACGTTCTTATTATTCTGATATTTTAATCTCTTCTTAATTAAATCATTCCTTATGTCTTCACTTACTCCTGATAATTCTTTTCTTAATTTATTAATAAAATAATCATCTTCATTTTCATGAATCAACAACTCATCAATTTTGGACATTATCTTGTCTACACCAAATTTTTGCTTTGGTCTAGGACTGATTAATCGCCCTCTTTCATTTTTCAATTGTTTCACTTTATCTTTTTTAATAGTTTCTCTCTCAATAAAATTATAATAAAGAATCTCTTTCTCTATCATTTCTTTAGAATATAATGCTGAAAACACTTCCTTTAATTTTCCAGTTTTTGACTTGTCATTATTTAATAAAGGATATGGTTTAAAATTCTTTAAAACTTTTAATTTATAGCTATCATAATCATACTTTCCTTCTTTTTGAATTGTCCTAATATTATCAAGGTAATCAGCAATATTTCTAATAATATAAGTATCACCCACATCAGTAGTTGTAATATGAATGGCTTTTTCAAATACTTTCAAAAAATCTTTTCTTATTTTTTGAGTTTTATCATTATCTTGTGCTATTTTTAAATACTCAATCACAGCCTCTTTATAATCTTTAACAACTTTTATTCTTCCGTTTTTTCTGGCATTTTGATTATTATAATTGGATTTTAATTCACTATAACCTAAATAAATTCCATTAACAAAAAAACTAATATCTGGTCTGAATGAAAAAACTTCCCTTCCATTATATTTATACTTATACGGCAATTCCTGAACTACAGAAAAAATATTTTGCTCAAAGAGTCTATTGCCATATGTTTCACTACCACTTACATAAAATAAATACAGCTTTACCCCTTCAAAAGTTATGGTTTTAGTATCATTAATGAATAATGCCATATTTCTATAATTCTTCATTCTATCTATTAAATAATCAACAAATTCCTTCATCAATTTATGCTCATTATTCTTAAACTTTTTAAGTAATTTTTCATAATTGCTTTTATTTAGTTCCGTACTGCTAAGAAACTCTCTCAAATCTTCTTCGATGATTAAATTGTTAGCAATAGTATTGGCTTTGACCTCTCTATAACCTAAGCCATTTACATTGTCCGTAAAAAAAGGAATTAGAAATTTATTCTGTAGATGTAATTCATTCATGATTAACCCTCACTTTCCCCGTCACAACATCACTAATCAATGTTTTTCTGAATTCTTTAAGTAAGTCTATTTGTTGCTTAGATTTTTGAATTATCTTATCAATTTTAGAGCATTTATCATCTAAATAATCAGCAATTGCCTCTTGCTCTTCATACTCTGGATTCGGTAATTCTTGTTGTCCAAAAAGAGTCATATTTACAGCTTCACGAATCTCTAATATCCCTGTAGCAATAGTCCTTAAATACCTTTGAAAATATTTAGATCTGAATACATAATCGTAATATCTAGGAGAGTTCTCTAGTTTAGTTTTTAATACAATATAAACTACACTTAAGGCTCCAAACTCTCTTGATATTCCAACAGAACCAATTAATACATTCATCTTATTAACTACAATGTCATTTGGATATACAAGTTTATATCCTGTAATATCCTTTGCCATCTTATTACCAACATTCCCTTTATCTCTATGGTTAATAACACCAATATCCTTCAAAACTGATAATATATTTTTTGTAACAGGTTCTCCATTATCACTCAAATTTTTCTCTACTCTTTCATCAAAAATGTTTTTTATTCTTGCAGTTTTCCAATTTTTAGGTGTCAGTTTTATCCAATCAACATTACTCTCTTTCAATTCAACTTCTTTATTTAATCCTCTACACACTGTTTCATTAATAAGTTCTTCTTTTAATTCTCCATATTTTTTGATTTTATAGTCACTTAGTTCAATTCTCTTATCTATAGAAGATGTTTGTTTATCTAAAAAATTTGCAATTCTTATTTGCTTATTAATACTTCTTGGAAAAACACATTGCCAATTTCTAATTGCTGTTTGAGAAATCTTAACCATTGATGTATTGAGACCTCTAGCTGAACACACAATTTGAAATCTATTTTTTGCACTGATTAAAAAATATACTAAATATCTAGCATTATATTCCGAATGTTGCAATTTTAATTTATAAATCAAATCCGAATACATTAAGTTATACATGTTTTTTTTTACTATACAAGAATCCCCCACTAATTGCGGTGTATTAGAACGAGTAATTAAAATATCGTTTTCTCTAACCTTAAAATTGTGATTTGGTACAGTATTTATAGATAATGCTTTATGTTCATTTTCATAGTAAATTCCATTTTTTACTGCCGATAACTTTAAAACGCCCCATTCATCATTTGCTACAGTCCTATTTTCAGCATTTGGACTCCACCCTTGGTCAATATAATATATTATGTCTTTTATTCTCTTAACCTTCCATTGACTAGGAATTTGAGCTAACCAATCAATTCCACTAGCTTTATAAGCATCATATTTATCTAGTATCATATTGTCAACCCCTCTTCTAATGAATCAATTTCTTCATCCAAATTTTTTATATCTGTTAAAATTTCAGATATATCCCTTAGTTTTTCTGGTTTATAAAATAATTTATTAAAATTAACTTCTACTCCAACCGTATTATCAAGGTATTCAAACGGTTTAGTAATATATTTAGCCATAAACTTTTCTATGTTTGCATTATTTTTCTCCACGTTTTCACTATATGGAATTATTTCATAATCTTTGGTGTAATCTGGAGTCATTTCTACAACAACTTCAATTCTTGCTTCTTTTGTTTTAGTTGCCTTTTTATAACTACTTTTGACATTTATTTTTCCGCAACCTAGCTCTTCTTTTTGCCCATTACTCTCTTTTATAAGAGTATTTTTATCTGCATTATAATAATAGATGGCTTTTTGAGTATGCACTTTCAAGTCTTTTTCTTTATAATCAAATCCAGAAATTAATGGTTTTATATAGCTATCATTATAGTCTTTTAAATTTTTATATCTATTTTCATCAAACTCTGTTATCTCGAAATTATCAATTAATAGTGTATTTGATTCTTCTATTTGTTCTATCTTTAATAATTTTGTTAATTTTAATGACTTTTTCTTTTCAGGCAAATTTTGCTCAAAACTTTTACCATTATAATCAAGATTAGTTAGCATTATTGCTTGTTTATTGTAATAGAAATACTCTCTATCATATACCTTAGCTATATCTGTATCTTCATAATTATTAAGCATACTAACTATATCTTCACGATTTAAATAATCAACTTCCTTTCGCTTTTTACCTTTATTTTTCTTTAGTAATTTGAACCTATCACTGGCATTAATCATTATAACTTTCTTTTGTCTACATTTAGATTTATTCTTATTAAGAACCCAAAGGTAGGTATAAATATTGGTATTGAAAAATTCATCTGTCGGTAACTGAATTATAGCTTCAACATAATCCTTTCCAAAAATCCATTTTCTAACATTACTTTCTCCACTTCCTGCATCACCACTAAATAAAGTAGAACCATTATGTACTACAACAGCTATACCATCTAAATCATCCATTTTAGAAATAATATGTTGTAAAAACAATAACTGACCATCAGATACTGATGGTAATGCAACAAATCTACCAGTTTTATCATTTTCAATATCTTTTCTATATCCTTTCCAATCTACTCCATATGGTGGATTAGCAACAACAACATCAAATTGTTTATCATAAAATTCAGTACCAGTTAACGTATTTCCATATTTTATATGAGAATTCTCTCTAAATCGACTTTCTATTTTTGCTAGAGCGTATAAACTATCACTCCAATCTTGCCCATATGTTGCTGTTGGTCTATTTGAGGTTCCTTTTATTCTATCCTCAACTCCAAACAACATATTGCCTCCACCACATGTAGGATCATAGATAGTAAGAAATCTGTCTGTTTTTTCTACTTTCGAACTCACAATGGCTGAAATTAATGCTATAACATCATCAGGTGTATATTGTTCTCCAGCAGTTTCTGCTGATATATCAGCCCATTTTCTTTTAATATGTTCTTCAAGTGTTGTAATTTCACTATTATTAAACGGCTTTAAATCTATTTCACTCCAAGCCTTAACAAATGAAAAGAATATTTTCTTCTTTTTTAACTGTCCACTCATTCCTGAAATGTCTAAGAATTTTTCCTCATTATTGCCTTTATCTATCCCCAATAAATCTTTAGTTTCTCCGTCAAATCCTTTAAGATATGCATCAAAATCTATTTCAAAGGTCTTATCATTTTTACATATATCAACTAATGTTTTATTGTGTTCAAATAGATAAACATTATATCCTTTTTCTTGCTCCTTAACATAATCTATAAACTCATCTAATCTTATATCGTCTTCATCTAATCCTAGGTCTTGCTTTAGTTCATCAGCCATTCTTAAAAATCTACTTTCTACCATTACCAATGCAAAAAATGGCATCATGAATTTAGGAAAATCACTTTGCTTTATCCCTGCACCTATTAATAAATCTGCCGTTGCCCAAATATTTGATTCATACTTCATTATATCTTGCTTCATCGCGTTACTCCTTTTCTATTGTTTTAGACACTATCAAATCAAAAATCATATCATTTTTATATAATAATCCATATTTTATTATAACATAATTTAATATATCTTAATGAATAGTAGTATATTTTTATACTATGTTTAATATTTAAATCAAATATAATAGTACAGCAATACATTCTAAAAATATATTATTTTTAATATTTACAATTTTTAAACAAACATTATAATTTCTTTAATGAATAATTATAAGATTAATAATTATATTAACTTTTAAATATTTAACTGTAGTTCTAAACAGAATAGCTAACAAGATATTTGCCTTCTACATATATTACCCAAGAAATATATTATACCATCATCTCTAGCATATAACATACTGTACCTAATTACTTTAAAATCTCTTCAATAGTTGGATCAACACCTCGTTCAACTAACTTATCAACCAAATGCTGTATACCATATCTATTTTTATCATATGCAATTTCATTTAGTATTCTAGCTGAAATCTATTGAGCAACATACGGCTTATTGTTATTGATAACATCGCAAGCGATATAACCAAAATCATCATAATCTGTCCAAGTTTTACATACGTCTAAATAATTGTTCTTAATTAACTCAAGGACTTCTTCTGTCCTTTTATCATCTCCATCCATAAATTGTGAAATTGTTGAAACCATGTTACCATTAGATATTATTGCTTGACATAACTCTTTGCCATCAAGTCCATATAAATAATTCTCAACATCCTCATCATAAATACCACTGGAAATTTTAGATTTCACAAATTCTACTTTTTCTTTATCTTTATAATAGACAATAGCTCTTTCAACACTATCCTAAAGTAACATAAATCATGAATTACAATACTTGCAAGATAATTAGCTAAATTCATAGCTTTAGACATCTTTTGGCAAACCTGCTATGGCTCATATAACAGTGACTCACACTAAATCATAGATTTAAAAACCGCTAAACTCTTACGTTTAGCGGTTTATTATACTTATTCACTTAAAACTGTAACTTTTTTAATAATAACATCTACTGTCGGCTTTGATTTTTCACCCATTAAAGGATTATATATTACTGGTGTTTCTGCAATTTTATCTAAAGTTTCTTCACCTTCAATTAATTTGCCAAATGCTGCATAATCTCCATCTAAAAAAAATCCATCTCCATGCATTATAAAGAATTGACTGCTTGCTGAGTTTGGATCAGCTGACCTTGCCATTGAAATAACACCTTTTGTATGTTTTAAGGTGTTTTGCTTAAAACCATTTGATGCAAATTCACCCTTAATATTTTTGTCTGCTCCGCCTGTGCCATCACCTTTTGGATCTCCGCCTTGAATCATGAAATCTTTTACTATTCTATGAAACTTTAAACCATCATAAAAACCAGCCTTTGCGAGCTCAAGGAAATTTTCAACTGTCTCTGGTGCATATTCTGGATAAAGCTCAAATACCATCTTTCCACCATCTTGCATTTCTATTTGTACTGTTGTTGTTTTATTACTACATCCAATAAAAATTGAACTCATTACAAATATAATTATAATCAACCCAATGTACTTTTTATTCATTTTTCCCTCCTATTTTATATAAATCAGCTAGTTGCAAAACTTTACACTATACATAAATTCAATGTTTACATGCTATGAAGTAACTCAGTTTCCCCCCATAAAACAGTTGTAAAAAATACCAACATAGTTACTAGGGAACCATCTCATATTTCTTTGAAAGCGTGACTTCAAGAGTTCGTTTCTTCATCGCTCTTAAGTAGAGAACCAAAATCTATGATTTTGAGTGAATCACTTACTGCTAGGAACGCAGTGAGTAGTGAGTTTCTTATTCATTTCAAAACGGGCTCTTGCCCAGCCGTCAAAGATTATGAGATGGATCCCCTCGTCCAAAACTTATGAGCTAAACAATTAATGTTATTTATATATTATATTTAAATTTTTTAGCAACTACTTATTTTTATATATACTTCCAATATAAGTTTATCACCCATTTTTTAACGTGTCAAACACTAGATTTCACTAGTTTTAAACAAGATTTTTTTAATCTATACAAAATATTACATGTTTATTGTAAATAATAAAAATAAACCCATGCTCTTGAGTAAAAATTTGAGTAAGCGACTCACACCAAATCATAGATTTGGGTTCGCTGCTTTCTAACTCTTTTTTTTGCTTAATCCTTGCTATATTATATTGTTTTTCATCATATCTTTATTGTTTCATTTCTTTAATCATCAATCTGTAACTCCTACTCACTCCGTTCCTAGCAGTAAGCGACTTACACCAAATCATAGATTTGGGTTCGCTGCTTTCTAACTCTTTTTTTTGCTTAATCCTTGCTATATTATATTGTTTTTTATCTTATCTTTTTTGTTTTTATTTGCTTTAATCATCAATCGGTAACTCCTACTCACTTTGTTCCTAGCAGTAAGCGACTCACACCAAATCATAGATTTGGGTTCGCTGCTTAAAAAAACTCCTATTGATTTTATTTATATCAATAGGAGTCAATAGCTATAGTAATAGGGATAAACTCTACTACCTTTTTAACTTTTGTTTTAATATATATATCTTATTCTTTTGTAATTGTAATTATAAATGTATACGATTGTCACCTAATTTAATTAATAGAGTTTTTTGTACCATTTCATCTTAAGTAAATTCCATGATTAATGTAATATATTTATTATTCAATGTTATTATACGCATCTCAACCGCTTTATGTTACAATTACAATCAAAAATACAATCACCTTTGTCAAAAGCTTTCATTTCTAAAAAGAAATTAACCCTCTATTTTCATATAATATAAACACTTATTTCTTTACTTATAATTTAAAATTCCTGTTTTGAAATTGAAGTCTTTACTTGTACACTGTCTAGTCTTCCAAGCTTACCAGTAAGACTATTTATCTCATCTACTTTTCCTATAACTGTTATGCATATAACTGTTATTCCTTCTTCACTTAATGGAAGTCCCATTCTCCCTTTTATTAATCCTTTATATTCAGAAACAATGTCGTTAAACTTTGCCTGAGTAGCTATAGGATTTTCTAAAATAGCACTAATTACTGCAACTCTCTTCATATCTTCCTCCTAGTTATTATTAAGTAATAAAGTTAAATTTAAATTAAATCACTTACTCAATATTTGAATAAGATTCATCAATAATATTCTTTCTATTAATACTAATTGTTAGTATTTTAACACACAAACTTTAAATTCACAACTTCTAAATTATCTAGTCAACATTCGTATTTCTATCCTATTGACCGTAGGAATTAATAAATATAATATTTCATCTGTTTATTAATTTTTCAAAAAGCTAATAATATTTAAAAAGAGGTGTTATATTTGAAACGAACTAGAAAATGTCAAAAACCAATCATAGCAATAGTCAAAAACAATGATGAAAGCTTAGCAGTTTTAAAAGCACTTAAAGAAATAAATGCTGATAATCTAATCTCTAATGATGATGTAGTAGTAATAACTCCAAACTGGGTCAATAATAAGAAAAACCATGCAAAGGATGCAATAGTTGTAGGTGCAGAGACTTTGAGAACTATCATAAGGTTTGTTAAAGCTAAAAGCCCCAAAAGGATTGTTATAGCAACAGGTTCAGGAGGTGTTAAGACTGATATAGTATTAAAAGAAGTAGGATATGATAAAATTATAAATGATGAAATGGTCGAATTTATAGATCTAAACAAGGGTGATTACGTTGATTTAGAATTAAATCATGATTATCCAAAATCAACAAAAATCAATAAACTAATAAATGAAATGACAGTTTTGATATCTTTTACTCAATTAAAACACCACGAAGAAGCTACTATGTCAGCAGGAATTAAAAATATTGCATTAGGATGGCCTCCTGCTGAACTGCACGGATATCCTAAGAAAAATCTTGGAATTCACAATGATTTACATGGTTTTATTACTGCTATGGCAGAAAAAATTCCTATTGATATCACTATCGTCAGTGCTAATCCCGCTATGATAGGTAGCGGACCATCAAATGGTATATCAAGACATACTGGAATTGTTATCTGCGGAACTGACCCTGTTGCAACAGACACTATTGGTGCTAGATTGCTTGGTTTTAAACCACAAGCTATTAGATATTTATTTCAATGTGCGAACATGAAAATTGGAGAAAGTAATATAAACAAAATGATAATAAAGGGCTTATTAATTCAAGAAGCTGAAGAAGCTTTTAGCAAAAGTGTTTATGGTGAAAAAATCATTGTTGATAGATAAACAGTATAATATATATCTTTAAGCAAAAACAAAGGGATGTAATCAAAATCGTCCCTTTGTTTCTTTTACCAAATAGCATATTATATCATATCTTTAATAACTTTATCACCGTAAACTTTTTTCCAATCTTCTTCAAATTGTTCTACACTAGCATCTGTAAAAGGATGAGCAAATATTTTTTCGAATAGCTCTGAATTAACTGTTGCTGCATGTGCACCTAAATTTGCAACAGAATGCACCTGTTGAACGTTTTTAAAAGATGCAGCTATTACATTTGTTTTTAAATTATATTCTTTAAATTGTTTCACAATATTACCTACTACACTACACCCATCAGAGGATAGATTATCTATTCTGTTAACATAAGGTGCAACGTAGGTAGCACCAGCTTTTGCTGCCATTAGAGCTTGTTGTGCTGTAAATATTGCTGTTGCTGTCACCTTTATTTCTTTAGAATTTAAGATTTTTATTGCTTTTAATCCTTCTTTAGTTACTGGAATTTTAATACACGTATTTTTACCAAATTTTTCTACGATTTTCATTCCCTCTTCAGCCATATCTTCAGCTTTATTAGAAACTACTTGAATGTGAAGTAATAAAGCTTCTCCAATAACTTCTCTTATTTCTTTGATAAGATCAACAAATTCTCTATTTTCTTTTGCAATTATAGTAGGATTAGTAGTTATTCCTTCTATTGGAAAATAATCTATAGCGTATTTTATATATTCTATATTAGCTGTATCTAAAAAATATTTCATGAAAATCCCTCCTATACAATATATTATAAGCAGAAAACTAAAATAATTTCATTTCTCTGCTTATGAATAATTTTAGTTTAATGAATATTAATTTCAACTTACAATATCTTTATTTATCATTAATGCATAACTTGTCCACCTGTTATATTTACTGATTGTCCAGTAAGATAATTAGCTTTATCAGATGCATAGAATGTTATAGTATTTGCAACATCATTAAATGAGCATCCATGTTGTTTTTGACTTTTCTTATAGATACCATTATCCCTTTTGTAAAATATTTGTGAAAGACAAAACCTTATATTCATTTCATTTCCAAATGCTTCTATGCCACTGTTTGGTTTACCCCTAAGCTCTATATTGTAATTTTTAAGTATATTTGATATTCTCTTCAAATCTTTTATTAAGGTAGTTCTGCTAATATAGAACATTTCAGCTAAATCTTCAATTTTTATCATTTTTCTTTCTTCTAAAAGAATTTTGATTATTTCTATAATTCTTTCTTCTGGAAAAGAAATATTTGATTTTCGATATGCATTTGTTATAATATCAAATTTTTCAACATTAATTTTTTTTATGATATACTTCTTATTTTTTGTAAATTTGATTTCAGCTACTTCCTTACCAATAATTTTGTTAATATTTTTAATGTAATTAAGTATTGTTCTTGATGTTACTCCTAAGTTTTCTGCAATTTCATTTGCCGTACAAAATTTTTTTCTATTTAACAGTTCTATTACTTTGAGTTCCTTAGCATTTATAGCATATTCCTTCATTTCACCACCCCTACCCTTATCTTATAACAATTATATCACGACTTTTTCGACTAATTAATACACTTTTTTTCTTTTACTAGTCGAAATATGAAATCATTTTCCTGTTTTTTTATTTTATTTTTCGAACTCTCATTTCTATAAATCAAAGAAAAAACTCTAAAGTCTTGATATTTAATTTTGGTATGATTTGCTTTTTTTATATTATTCACTATTATTTTAATTGACATAAATTCATAAAAAATTCTATAATTAAATTGGTAATATTCACTAAATGAAAAAACATTATAGACAAATAACATAGCACTTTATTTTTATTAATAAGATTAATAGCGTCTTAAAGGAGGTTGAATTTAAAATGTTAAAAGATTTAAAAAGTTATTATTACAAAGGTGAAACAAGAAATTTATCATTTAGAATAGATCAACTAAAAAAACTAAAGAGAATTATTATAGAAAATCAGGATGCATTAATAAAAGCTCATCGTGAAGATTTGGGAAGACATGAGTTTGAAACTTATGCTGCTGAAATAGGCTCTGTACTAGTTAGTATTAATTACACTATTAAACATTTAAAGAAATGGGCTAAGATTAAAAGAGTAAAAACTCCAATACATCAATTTGGTTCAAAAAGCTATATCATACCTGAACCCTATGGTGTTGTATTAGTCATTGCCCCTTTTAACTATCCTTTTAATTTAGTGATAGAACCTATGCTCGGAGCAATAGCTGCTGGAAATTGTGTTGTAGTTAAACCTTCAGAACAAACACCTAATGTAACTAGAATTGTTAGAGAGATGCTCACTAAAAATTTTGATAATAATTATATTCGAGTGGTTGAAGGTGATAAAGAAGTCATTACACGCTTAATTAATTCTCCATTTGATTATATTTTCTTTACTGGAAGTGTTAAAGTAGGAAAATTAATTATGCAGGCAGCCAGTAAAAACTTAGTTCCTGTTACTTTAGAATTAGGCGGAAAAAGTCCATGCATTGTAGATAAAACTGCAAATATTAAAGTAGCCGCTGAGAGGATAGCTTGGGGTAAGTTTTTTAACGCAGGTCAAACTTGTATAGCTCCAGATTATTTAGTAATTCATTCTAGTGTTAAAGAGCAGTTTATTAATGAGTTCAAGAAAACTATAACTAGGTTTTACTCCGAAAAAATTGAAGGTTCTAAAGACTTTGCTCGTATTGTCAGCGAAAAACATACTAATCGCCTAATTTCCATAATAGAAAAGGATAGAAGCAAAATAATATTTGGTGGAAACTATAATCTAATCAATAAATATATTGAACCTACTATAATTGATAATGTTTCGTGGGAAGATGAATGTATGCAAGATGAATTGTTTGGACCAATAATGCCTATTATGTCATATGATAATATTAATTCTGTAATTAAAATGGTAAATGATAGACCTAAACCTCTTGCTCTTTATATTTTTACAAATAATAAGAGTACCCAGAAAAAAGTATTATCAGAAACTAGCTCTGGCGGATGTTGTGTAAATGATACTGTCAGTCATTTCAGCACTCACTACTTACCTTTTGGCGGAGTAGGCAATTCTGGAATTGGTGCTTATCATGGTAAAAAAAGCTTTGAAACCTTTTCTCATATGAAAGGAGTCTTAAATAAATCTCCTCGTATTAGAATGAGTATGATATTCCCACCATATACTGAATCTAATTTGAATATGATTAAAAGAATATTAAAATAAGAAATTTCGAACTCGTTTCTCTAAAAGAAACGAGTTCTCTATGACGTTAAAAATTACTAATTAAATTAACCATCTCTATAGCTGAAACTGCAGCATCATAGCCTTTGTTACCCGCTTTTGTACCTGCTCTTTCTATTGCTTGTTCTATAGAGTCTGTTGTTAGAACACCAAAAATAATTGGAATTTCAGTATCTAATGATACGTTTGCTATGCCTTTTGACACTTCACTAGCAACATAATCAAAATGAGGTGTAGCTCCTCTTATTACTGCTCCTAAACATATAACAGCATCGTATTTTTTAGTCGTTGCCATCTTTTTAGCTACCAAAGGGATTTCAAAAGCACCTGGTACATAAGCAATTTCTATATTACTGTCATCTACACCATGTCTTTTTAATCCATCTAATGCTCCATATAATAGTTTACTGCTAATAAAATCATTAAATCTTCCTACTATGATACCAAACTTTTGATCCTTTGCAACTAATTTTCCTTCATAAACTTTCATCATTATTAATCCTCCTCATTTACATTTACATTATCAAAAATATGCCCCATCTTATCTATTTTAGTTTTTAAATAAAATTCATTGTTCTTATTATGCTCTATTTGAATAGGAACTCTTTTGACTATATCTAATCCATAATCTCTCATACTCAAAACCTTGTCAGGATTATTTGTCATAAGTCTAATTTTTTTTATTCCTAAAAGCTTTAATATTTGAGCTCCCATTTTGTAATCTCTCATATCTTCTGGAAAACCTAATGCAATGTTAGCTTCTACTGTATCCATGCCTTTATCTTGAAGCGCATAAGCTTTGATTTTATTTATAAGACCTATACCTCTTCCTTCTTGTCGCATGTATAAAAGTACTCCCCTGCCTTCTCTTTGAATATTTTGAACAGCTTTAGCATATTGGTCACCACAATCACATCTTAGAGAACTAAAAGCATCTCCTGTTAAACATTCAGAATGTATTCGTACTAAAACAGGCTCTCCATCAGCTATATCTCCTTTTATCAATGCAACGTGTTCTTCCTCATTAAGCTTATTTCTAAATCCAATGATTTTAAAATCACCATACTTAGTTGGTAAATTTGCTTCATCAGTTCTTTCAATTATCCCTTCATTTTTAAGTCTATAAGTTATTAAATCCTCTATAGTAATAATCTTGAAATTATGTTTCTTGACGTATTCCATCAGTTGTGGAACTCTTGCCATAGTACCGTCTTCATTCATAATCTCACAAATAACACCAGCAGGTTTTAAGCCTGCAAGTTTTGCCAAATCAACCGCTGCTTCAGTATGTCCTGCTCGTTTAAGTACTCCATCTTTTTTAGCTTTTAAAGGAAATATATGTCCTGGCTTTCTAAAATCTTTTGAAGTAGAATTATTATCAACTAATCTCAATATAGTTTCTACTCTATCCTCAACTGATATCCCTGTAGTTGTATTTACTGCATCAACAGACACAGTAAATGCTGTACCATTTGGATCTGTATTGTTAACAACCATAGGCTCAATATCAAGTTCTTTTAATCTATCTTCTAACATTGGTACACATATAAGCCCTCTACCATAAGCAGCCATAAAATTAATAGCTTCAAGGTTCGCCTTCTGGGCTGCCATTATCAAATCCCCTTCGTTTTCTCTATTTTCATCATCTACGACTACTACCATTTTCCCATTTCTTATATCTTCTATCGCTTCCTCTATTGTGTTAAATTGAAACAATAGTGCCACCTCCTTATTACACAAATAATTTATGTTAAAAATCCGCTTTGTCTGAGAAATTCAATGTTTATTATCTTAGCTTTTTTTTCATCCTTTTTTTCATCAGAACTCATAAAACTGTGTATATACTTTCCGATCATGTCACATTCTATATTCAATTCGTCACCAATCTTTTTATCTGATAGGATTGTTTCTTTATTAGTCAAAGGTATTATAGATACTTGAAAGTCATTTTTATTTACATCTGCTACCGTCAAGCTTATACCATCAACTGCTATAGAACCTTTTTTAACAACATAAATTGATATGTCGTCATAAACTTTGATAGTAAGCCAAACTGCATTGTCTTCTTTTTCTATATTTTTTATAATCCCTATGCCGTCAATATGCCCTGAAACAATATGTCCGCCAAATCTATCGCCTACTTTCATAGCTCTTTCTAAATTAACACCGCTACCTTTTGACAGCCTTTTTAAATTCGTTCTTCTCAAGGTTTCAGGCATAACATCAACAGTGAAATCATATTTAGTAAAATCAACTACCGTCAGGCAAATTCCGTTTACACTTATACTGTCACCTAATTTTATATCTTCTAATACCTTTGATGCGTTAATTGTAATGCTAGCAGATTTGACACCTTTTTTAATAAATTTAATTTGACCTATTTCTTCTACCAATCCAGTAAACATCAACAATCTTCCTTTCTGATATATCCTTCTATCAATATATCCTCATCAAAAGCTTTAATATTAATATCCTTTAGATTAATACAATCCCTAATATATTTAATACCTTCACCACCAACAGGAGTTTTGGAGTTTTCCCCACCTACTATCTTTGGTGATATAAATGACATAACCTTGTCTACAAGACCTTCTTGTAACATGCTAAAATTCAAAGTAGAACCACCTTCTATTAATACACTGTCTATTCCAATTTCACCTAACTTTTCTATAAGATATCTCAAATTAACTCTATTATTTTTAAGTGGAGTAACTATCACCTGAGCACCTTTTTGTTTTATAGCTTCTAATTTATCTTTATCTGCTTTTTCGGTAGTCGCAACAATAGTTTTAACATCTGACTTAACATTTAATGCTTTAGATGTTAAAAAAATTCTAGCGTTAGTATCTACGATTATTCTAATAGGATCTCTTCCACCTTCTAGTCTAGTATTTAATCTAGGATCATCTTTTAAAACTGTACCAATTCCAACCATTATTGATGATACTTTATGTCTTATTTCATGAACATGCTGTCTAGATTTATCATTGCTAATCCATTTAGAGTCACCAATGTGTGTGGATATCTTGCCATCAAGAGTCATAGCTGTTTTTAAAATGCAAAATGGCAACTTTGTCTGTATATATTTAATAAAAACCTCATTTAACTTTTTAGCTTCATTTTCCATTACACCAGTAGTGACATGTATACCATGCTCTCTTAATATTTTTACACCTCTTCCTGCAACTTTAGGATTAGGGTCTATCATTGCAACAACAACCTTAGAAATATTATTTTCAATTATTGCATTTACACATGGAGGTGTTTTACCGTAATGAGAGCAAGGTTCTAATGAAACATACATTGTAGCACCTTTTACGCTTTCTGCTGCACTCTTAAGTGCATTTATCTCAGCATGTGCTCCTCCAAAATATTGATGATATCCTTCACCAATTATCTTATTATCTTTAACTATCACAGCTCCTACTAATGGATTAGGATTTACAAATCCACTACCTTTTTGTGCAAGCTCAAGAGCTCTTTTCATAAATTTTTCATTCACAAATAAATCACCTCATTTTAGTATTTAACTTTGTACATTTATTATTCTTAAATATAATCTTAGGTTTCAGTTTTGAGGCTTTCATGAAATTTTTATTTTTTCTGCACATCAAAAAGCTCTGAAGAATAAATTCTCCAGAGCATAATCAGCTACAAATAACACAATAACAACAAATTATTGTATAAAAATATACACCTCTTCTCCCATCCAGACTGTACTGTCGGTCTTGGAATTTCACCAAGTCAACCATATTGGTTCGTGGACTATAACCACCGGTCGGGAATTTCACCCTGCCCTGAAGATATATTTAATTTATTTAAAGTTAACATAGATATTTAGGTTTGTCAATAAATAAATTTCATGTAGATAGCGTTAATTTACTGT